>CAWULI010000015.1:0-12923 GCA_963923155.1 uncultured bacterium | reverse complement strand
TCCCATCGATTTCAATTGAGAATAGTTTGATCACGATCATCAGTATCTTGGCAGTTACTACCGTAACGAGTTTGGCTGCGACTCGCAATAAAGAATTGGATTAAGCTCGAGCCCAGCAAAGCATTGGAGCGATATTTTCTCTTCGGTTTAGCGCAATCCAAATTGCACCATCCAAGTTATCGCCAGCTGCTTCGACTAGTTCAACCTTTGCACCAAGAGATCTGATGTTTTTGTATATTAATGTTCGGTATTTTTCATTCTTAGAAATTCCACCAGATATAGTTAAATTAAATGGCTCATTGATTGAGCCAACTTTCTTCCAAGCGGAGAAAACTGTGTTTGCTAAGTGCTTGGCGCCTTCGGCGGTTATCAGCTTTGTTGACTTATCATCGGCTTCTAGAACTTTCTTGGCACATGAAATTGCAAGTGAAGTTGCTTCAGTGCCATTCTTGGAAGTGAGTGCATCAAATAAAGCTATTTCTTCCGCGAAAATTTCTAATAATTCTGGTGAATCTTCACGACAGTCTCTTGCTGCTAGCGCTCTAGTTAAACCGCGAGAACCAAGCCAGAAACCGCCCCCTTCATCGCCAAAGATGCTGCCTAAACCATCGGAATGGGATAGAGCGTTGCCGTTACCGCTCACTGCTACTACACCGCCCCCTAAAGTCAGAGCGACTCCGGGCTTGCCTGCGAGAGATCCGGCGAAACTTGCTAAACCGTCATCGATGACTGCAACTTCTTTAGAGCCAAAGTATTTATTGCAAAGCCGTAAATAGGGTTGCGCATCATCAACATGGCCAAGAAGGCCGGTAAGACTGAGAGTTACGAGTTCCGATTTCGCATCTAGAATCTTGAAGTTCTCCTCTAGTGCAACCAAAATAGATTCGCCAGCAAGTTTTCCTCGGTTTGAGGCGTGGATTATTCCTTCAATACTAATTCTGCAACCTGACTGTCCAAGATCTACTGCGATCATAAGTGGGTAACCACTCTGTCTTTAATTGCAATATAACCCGCGTAAGGGTTTATACCTAAAATCTTTGCTGGATTAAGTGAGGTGTATCTGACTGCTTGTTCGAAACCAATCACCTTGTTGAAATTTAGAAATGCATCAAGCATTGTCAACGTACTTCCTGCCAAAGTATTGGTGCCACTCAACTTAGCTACGTTATTGGAGACCGTTACATCCAATGCTCCAATCTTGTATTGACCGTCAGAACATCCAGTAGCGGACATTGCATCGGTTATAGCAACAATGCGATCTGGTGCTTTGCTTAATATAGAAAATACATCGGCACTCTTAACGTGATGCCCATCCAAAATTAGCTCCAAGAATAGGTTACCCTTCAAAGCAATTTCGGATATAGAATCAGATGCACCAATCTTTGCCATTGCGTTGTTGAAGTGTGTAACAACAGTGGCGCCTGCCTTCATGGCAAGTAAAGTCTCAGATGCATTTGCATCGCTATGCCCTATAGCAACCACTATGCCCTTTGAAGCTAGATAATCTATTGCTTGGAGTGCGCCAGGCAACTCCGGAGCAATTGTTAACATCTTTATAGAACCTTCGCCAACTGCCAAAAGCTCTCTAATTTCAGCGATATCTGGAGTTCTAAGCAAATTTGGGTCATGTGCCCCGCAATACTTCTTGGAGATGTACGGACCTTCCAAGTGAATTCCAAATAGATCTTGGTTCTTAAGAGAAATTATTTGTTCCTTTAGTGTTTCCAAATTTTGCGTCACTAAGCTAGCAATTTGAATTCTAGTTCCAGCACTTTTATGAGTGGATATGGCGGTCATTGCACCATCTGTAAAATATTTCCCGCCGCCTCCGTGGCAATGTATGTCAATGAAGCCTGGAACTATGTAATCGTATTGAGAATTTGATTCGCCCAGCGCACATAACCCATTTATATAAGAGTATTGAGCGCTTATAGCCATATCGGTATTTTATATTGTGTCATAGGATATGAACATGTCTAGGCACGGCGAAATAATGATGTCGGAGATCAGACAGATCCCTGAGATATTTTCCAAGATAATTGCAAACGATCAAATCTCGCCACAACTTGCTAACCTAATTTCTGATTCAAATATTAAGTCCATTCTGGTTTTAGCCCGTGGTACATCTGATAATGCGGCACACTTCCTAAAATATTTGGTCGAGACTCAGCTTGGACTTCCATGTGGCTTGACGTCTCCATCTTCTGTTTCAATCTACAATTCAAAGCTCCATTATGAGAGCACCTTGGTTGTGGCAATTAGCCAAAGTGGTAAGTCAACCGACCTCGTTCAATTCGCAAAATCTTCCAAAGATTCTGGCGCAACGTTAGTTTCAATGACGAATGACGGTGAATCGCCATTGGCGCAGGTTGCAGATTTTCATCTCTCTCTACAAGCGGGGCCCGAAATAGCGGTTGCGGCTACCAAGTCATATTCAGCACAACTCTTGCTTTCATACTTGTTAGTTATGAAATGGGCTAAGAAGGTGCCACAAGTAGATAAGTTGGAAGCAGAAGCAGAAGCAGCAATCAGGCAGAAGTCTGTCATCAAAGAGGTAGCAGAAGGCATTGATTTAAAGGGCGATATTGTTGTACTTGGTAGAGGATTTGCTTATCCAAATGCCAAGGAAACTGCACTAAAGATACAAGAAACCTGCAAAGTAAATGTTCATGGAATGTCTACTGCTGATTATCAGCATGGTCCAATATCTGCGCTAAACGATAATTCGCAAGTTATTCTAATTGCTCCTTGCTGCATACCGAGTAATTCTATGTCCGATGCAGTAGAGAAGATTCGCAAGATTACTAAAAAAATTTATTGGATTGGATCGGGTGCTGAGATTGCAAATGGTGAATCCTCGATAGGTGGTTCATGCTGTGCAGATGAAATTACATCATCGATTGTAGATTCGATTCTCCTTCAAGAATTAGCTCTCCAATTATCAGTGTCAAATGGCTTCAATCCGGATGCACCCGAAGGTTTATCGAAAGTGACCATGACAGTATGAGCAATGTCTTTATCGGCGACAGCGTAACGGATTGCGACCGCACCTCATTTCCGCCGTACGGTAATGGTTGGGTTAATGAAATTGCAAAGTCCGGTCAGATCTCAAACATAAAGAATGTTGGTATTAGTGGCAATCGTTTAATTGACCTCGAAAAACGGTGGCAGAGCGATGTGGTGGATCACCAACCTGAGCGATTAAGTATAAATATCGGGATTAACGATACATGGCGTCGCTACGACGATAATGACCCAACCTCTGTTGAAGACTTCGCTGCTAGATATGACCGACTAATAGCAAGCACTTTGAACCAATATGAAATTGATTTAGTGCTCTGCGAACCATTCTTGTTACATGCACGCCCAGAGATGGCTACTTGGAGAGAAGACTTGAATCCAAAGATTTCAGTTGTGCATGAACTTGCCCAAAAGTATCAGGCAAAGTTAGTTAAATTTGACCAATTGTTCACTCAATTGGCTGCGACTGAGGGTATTGCGGCACTTGCTGAAGATGGAATACACCCGACAGAAAGCGGTCATAAAGAGATGGCCAAACTCTGGATTTCTACTGTTTTAGGAGCTTAATTCAGCGATAAGTTCGTTGATTGGCCCATCAATCTGATCTCCAAACATATTCTTTCGTGAACCTGAATATTTATAAACGGCGCTCTCAAGATCCTTGATTACTTCTTCAGTTCCTTCTATGCGATGTTCTCTGGTATTGAAAGTGCATCTTTGTAGGGCGTTGCCGATTGCTTCAAGTGCTTCTGCTCCGAGAAGATATTTCTCCATCCAAGGTTGGATTTCTAAATATATTTCTGGATATTTGAATGAACTACTTGCAAGAAAATCTGCATTTGCTCTCATTTCATTTGATTCATTTATGAACTCCGTAGCAGCTAATTTTAGTTCCCCAGCACGCCAGGCTGTTATTCCACGTCTAAAAACTTGTCGAAGATCAGGAGCTGGATCTCCACCAACATTTGAACCCATGGAACATCTCATAAATTTACGAAGAGCGCTACGACTTGCTTCATCGGCTACCAAAGTATTTAAGGCAGCTTCCCAAGATTCTTCAGGGTTGTAACTGGAAGAATTCCATAGATAGTCGCCAACTGTTTTAAGTGGAAAGAGAGACATTTCAAATTGAAGCATTGGGTTTGATAGTAAACCAGCTGAATATTTATTTAAACCAATTTCACGATTACGTAGAGGTCCAATATAAAGATTCTTCTGCATGCTGCCATCGTTTACAGGAAAGTTATCCCAATATAGCGGCGGTCTAAGCGTGCTACGTTGGAAGACTACGGCGTCAGAAATATCTAGGTAACCAGAACAAATATCTCTTCCAGTCCACATTAGATTGATTCGGGCAGATAGTAACGGACCAATCTCTACGAGATACGGTTCATTGCCGCGGCCGCAGTATTGCATTGGGCAGACTGTCATCTGTAAGTTGCTGTCGATTGCAAGCATTGCATCCCAGACTTGATTGGTAAACCATGCTTGTGCTGCAGCAGTAGAAGGAAAACGTTCTAAATCTTCCTGGTGCTGCAACTCCCATGCGATATCGTCCCAAAGCAGCGAGAAGTGACGTGATCCTGCTGCGTAAAGCTGTTTAAAACGGGTAATTACCGCTTGAACATCAGCCATATCACTGTATTTCACAGATAAGCCAGGAGAGACACATGCCGTGACTTCAATGCCGTTTTCTGCACCCTTTGCAATTAGTTCTGTCATTGATTGCATAAACTCGTTATTAAACGGCTGGCGCCAATTGAATCGCTGCCAAGGAACATCTTTAGGGGCAATAAAGTATGTATTGAAATTAAAGTTACCAAATTGTTCGATTGCACGTAGGCGTTGCTCGTGGCTCCATGGTTTGCCATAGAAGCCTTCAACTACGCCTCGCACTGGAAAATCTGGAGCAGACTCAGATTCCAATTCATGCTTATCGCCATTTGCAAATGCAAGTAATTCATTTAAAGCATACCTAACAGCGTGCTCACTTTTATAGGTAATTGTGGCCTCAATAGAGTTGCCGATCTTTTGGGCGGTCAATTTGTAACCTTCAGGACCGGCAACATCACCGATACCAGTCTTGACTCTTACATCAAGTCCTAAAAAATTCTTATTGAATGAATCAATTATTTTCTCAATCATTTAGTCCACCCAAAGCACTCTCAACTGCGCCCATCACCGGTTCTTCCGCTAAGACTTTCAAATTTGCGCTAGGTAGAGACTCAAGAACTATTTGCTCAAACTCTCCATCAAAAATTGTATTGCCAGCTGTATGAAGCCCACCAGCTCTAACAATCGTGATCGGATGATTGCTAACCCCAAGTTGTTTCGCGATGCCAATGACATCTTTTGCATGTTGTGCCGCTGTCCGAGTTGCGGCATAAATTGCGCCTGGATCTGCGGCAACTGTTAACTTGAAGATTTCAGGAGCAAGAGATTCATTAAGGCGTAGTCCAGATCGCGCTACAGCTTGGAAGAAATCCGTTCCTGGTTCTTTCTTCATTAAGCCTGGTATTAGTTCATAGAGAGCTGAGGGTTCTGCCGTATGGTGATGTTGCATTGCGATGTATTCGAGCGCTAAGCCAACAAGTTGACCAGCCCCGCCGCCCTCGCCGAGTTCCATGCCCATTGTTTGGGCTTTCTTTCCACCATAAATGCCAGCGGTTTTTCCGCCAGTGCCTGCAATTGAGACGATGCCTTCGAGTTTTCCAACTCCTGCATATAGAGCGGCAAAAGAGTCATTCATGATCTGAAAATTGGTAATCCCTAAGCGCTCGGTAATTGGTAGATAAAGTGTGACATCATCGGGCCAGTCAATGCCGGCAATAGCAAGAGAGGCGGATTCAATTTGAGAAGTTTCAATACTTGCCGACTTTGCTGCTTTGCGTATTACTTCTTCTAAACTGATAAGGGCTTTCTCGATTCCCATACGCTCCCAGTTGGCGCCACCATTAGATTCACGAGAAATAACCTTGCCATTTTCGTCTGCAATGACTGCGTCGGTCTTGGTTCCGCCGCCATCAACACCTAATACATATCTGGTCAATTGAATAATCCAATCATTCCAGCATTTTCACGTTTCAAGTCAAGCCAAAGATCTCTTGCAATATTGATATCTGGCCCTATTGGATTTGTAATAAGAGCACGTATTGCGCTGTCTTCATCTCCAGTTAGTGCCGCATTAATAGTTAATAATTCAAAATCTTTAACGCTGCGTACTAATGAATCAATATCTGGTCTTAATGAAGAAGTAGGAATTGCAGATGCGCCACTCTTGGTAATGAGAGCAGGAATTTCTACTACCGCATCTTTAGGCAGGCCTGGTATCGCACCATTATTAAGAGTGTTAACTATGTGCGTTGTGCCTGCATTGTTATGAATATCAGCCATAAGTTCGGCTGCAGAATCAGAATAGTAAGCACCGCCACGTTTCATTAATTCCTCTGGCTTTGCAAATAAGTTCGCATCTTTGAATTTTTCAATTAACTCATCTTCAATTTTAATTACTTCAGATGCTCTGGTTTCATGGTTTTTCTGATAATTAATCCAGTTTTGAGTCTGGTAGTAATAGAGTAAGTAGTAGTTAGGAATCGCATCCAAATTATCGATATCGCTCTGTGTCCACGCTGGAGAGTCGCCAACCTTCGCTTTGTCGATGGTCAAGCCTCTAAAAGCCCTAATTGCCGCTGCGCTTACGTCAGTTCCATCAATATTTATACCTCGAACCCAAGATAGATGGTTGAGTCCAACATAATCGAATTGCACCTTAGCGAAATCAGTATTCATCGCCTCAGCAATCTCAATACGAGTGTTCCAAGGAACATTACAAAGTCCAATAATATTTAGCTTTGGGAAATTAGAAATTAGCGCTTGGGTAATAAGACCTGCAGGATTAGTGAAGTTTAAGAATGTCGCGTTTGGGGCTAACTCTTGAACTTTGTTTGCAATATTCATTGCTACCGGGATAGTTCGAAGAGCTTTTGCAAAACCTCCGACGCCGACTGTCTCTTGGCCAATTAATCCATATTTGCGGCCGAGAAGTTCGTCTTTATGACGTGCAAGTTGAGAGCCTACTCGGAATTGGCTAACCACAAAGTCTGCTCCCTTAATTGCTGCATCTGGATCTGTGCCAAATAGAATAGAGATATCTTTTCCGGCAGCTTTCAACATTCTTGAAGCAAATGCAGCAATCACAGAAACGCGTTCGGTAGTTATATCAAGTAGATAGATTTCAGTAATAGGTAATCGTTCGTTACGTTTAATGATGCCATCAATTAATTCAGGGGTGTAAGTAGAACCTCCACCAATTACCGCAAGTTTCATTTAGCTTGATCCAGCGCTGTTGGGATCATGGCGCTTTGGAAGACTTTTTCGCGCGCCTCGGCAGTGGCAATATGTATAGTGCCAATCAAAATGCCATTATCACCAAGTTTTGAAACTGCGATCTTCGGCGGGAAAGGCAGAATCTCTGAGACCAATTTCTTAATAGGGGATAAGAAGAAATCAGCTTGTCGACCGATGCCACCAGACAAGACAATCAACTCGACATCGGTAATTGCAGATATTGCGGCAATATAGAGTGCAATTCGTTCTGCTTCTTGTGCTACGACCGCTTTACCAAGTTCATCGCCTTCCTTGGCTGCATTGATAATTTCAACAGTTGAATATGGCTCTTTCAGAACGCTATTGCGATATTTCTTGGCTAAATTACGAGTATTCTCAGCGATACGATCACCTGAAGGGTTGGTATCTGAGCGATGTTTATCGTGAGGATCTCCAAATGGAACATAGAAAACTTCACCGGCCGCTCCGTGATGTCCACGGTGAAGCTGGCCATTTAGAACTAAACCACCACCAAGGCCGGAACCAACCGAAAGAACACAGAAGTTAGATAATCCTTTTCCATGTCCGGCAATTTGTTCGGCAACAGTGAGCACATTGATGTCGTTTTCAACTGTTGGTTTGATGCCGAAGTTGCTCATGATTATTTCTGAAAGATTGACGCCATCCAACGCTGCAATAGTTCCGGCAATTGACACTACGCCACTTGTTTGTTGAATGACTCCAGGTGTACCTACGCATATTGTACTTACATCATTCAATTTATATCCAGATTCAGCAAGCACTGCAGCAACTGCTTCTTGGATGTATATATTGATTGCCTTAAGTGACTTAGCCTTCACAGCGATAGAAATACTTGAACGAATCTTGCCATTTAGGTCACCAACTGCGGCACGTATAAATCGTGAACCAATGTCGATACCAACAGAAACCTTTACATCTGAGATTGCTTCAAAAACAGATTTTGCGCGTTTAGAATCTTCTTCACCAGGTAGATATTCCTGAACTAGTCCATTTTCAACTAATCCTCGCAAAATGTCGGCAGTAGTTGGGCGAGATAGTCCTACTAGCCGTGCAATTTCTGCAGCGTGAAGCGCTCCACTATTTCTCAAGAAATCTAATGCGCGACGTTCGTTTATTTCGCGGATAAGTGAAGGTACGGCAGGTGAGTTGTTGCTATTCATTACCCTTTGACCCCAGTCAATGTTACGCCTTCGATAAACACCTTCTGGCTAAAGAAGAAGATGACAATAACCGGCATCATAAATAACGATGATGCTGTCATCAACATATTTCGATCCACGTGGTGCAAGCTTTCAAATTGTGTCAAACCAATTCCAAGCGTCCATAAATTTGGATTTTCAACTAGATAAAGAAGTGGTCCAAAAAAGTCATTCCAGGCGGCCAAAAAGGCAAAAAGCGCGATTGCGGAGATTGCAGGCTTTGCAAGCGGGATAACAATTCTCATCATAAGTTGGAATTCGTTGCAGCCATCAATTCTGGCAGCATCAGATATCTCATCTGGAATAGTGGTAAAGAATTGACGTAAGAGAAATATTGAGAATGCGCTAGAGAAAAATGCAGGAACGATAAGTGGCAGATAACCTGGGATCCAATGTAACTTAGCAAAGATTACATAAACAGGAATCATGGTTACTTGTCCTGGCAGCATCATCGTCGCCAAAATCATGATGAAAACTCCGTTACGACCTTTCCACTGCAATCGTGAGAGTACATAGGCTGGAGGAACAGATGAAACAACAGTACCGATCATAGTTAAGGTAGAAACAAAGAGTGTATTGAGAGTCCAATGCATGAATGGCACGGCATGAAAAACTTCGATGTAGTTATGCCAAATAAATGGGCTTGGCCAGAGTGCACGCAAAGAAGCTTGTCGATAAGTCATTAGCGATATAACGACAATCAAATAGAGCGGCATAATGAAGATTGCAGACATCGCAACCAAGATTGAATGGTTTGCAACTGTTTCTAAGAATTTACGACGACGTGCTTTGCCGCGCATAATTGCGGCATCGGCATCAATTCTTGCCCATTGCTCTTCTGTATAAGTACTCATTTGAAAAGTGATCCGTTCGGGTAGTGGACCCAACGTTTCTGAGTCTGAAGCATGATTAAAGTGCAAATCAAGGTAAAGATTAAAAGTACCCAGGCCAAAGCTGAGGCATAACCCATGTCATATGCCCTAAATGCTTGATAATAAATATGAGTTGCGTAGAAGTACATTGAGTGTGAGTAGTCGTTCACTTGACCCGCAGCAACGTATGCCTGAGTAAAGTATTGGAAACTGCCAATGATGCCCGTGACGGCTGAAAAGAAAATCACTGGAGTCATCATTGGGATAGTTACGTATCTAAATTGCTGCCATCCGTTGGCACCTTCAATAGCAGCTGCTTCATAAAGTGAGCGTGGAACATCTAATAATCCAGCTAAAAAAATGATCATAGTGTCACCGATGCCCCATAATCCAAGGAGAATCAATGCCCATTTTGACCAATGTGGATCAATAAACCACATTGGTGGATTCTTGATACCAAAGAATTCGAGGAACTTATTTATCGGTCCGATAGCTGGATTAAAAATATAAGTGAATGACATTGTCGCCGCAACTGTTGGAACCATTGCCGGCAGAAAGAATATAGTGCGGTAAATATTTCTACCGCGCTTTGGCTTTGTAAGAATCCAGGCAGTAAAAAGCGCAAAGACAATTCGAAGTGGAATACTTACAGCAGAGATCCAAATAGTGTTCTTTAGTGCTTTCCAGAAATCGGGATCATCTGTAAACATACGAATATAGTTTTTAGCGCCAACCCATTTTGGGGTGTCAATCAAATTGAATTTAGTAAATGATTGAAAAAGGCTGGCGCCCATCGGGTATGTGGTGAAGAATAGAAAACCAAGTACCCATGGTGACATGCAGATTGCGATAAACACCCATGGCGTTTTTAGTTTTCTAGTTTTTTGAGACGCCAAGTCGGCCGCCCCCTTATTGGAAGCGACCGACTTGTTGCGACTCAGAGTTGTCATTAACTAATTAGTTGTTTCTTGCCAGAATTGAACTGACCTTTGAAGCAACATCCTTTAAGCCAGACTTAAGATCTGTTACAGATCCCGCCTGCCATGCAGACATGAAGTTAAAGATCTCCACATCCTCAAGGTGCTCGCCAGTATTCTTTAATGTGTGATAACCAGACTTCGGATTTGCTGCAATGTTGTAGAAGGTCTGGTAAATAGCTGGGTAAGTAATTTTGCCTGACTTAAGTGCAGCATTAAGTACTGGAACTGAACCATTGTCATTTGCATAATCAATTGCAAGTTGTGTATCAGTTGCAAGGCCCTTAAGAACAATCCAAGCGTCCTTAACATTCTTTGAGCCCTTAGAAATACCCATTACTTGGCCACCAACTAGACCTGAGCCATAGTTTGTAGCAAGGATTGAAGAATCAACCGGGAATGGAGCAGTACCGAAATTGACAGCTGGCTTAGTGCATGGATTCAAGCTCCAACCATCTGGATCGCAGAACATTGGCGCCATCCAGTCAGCATCAAGTTTCATGGCAACTCGACCTGAAACAAAGTCATGTCCTGCGCCCCATTCGTCGCCACGAGCCGCAACAAATTTAGTCAACTTATTGCTTCCTGTCTGAAAATCTCCATCGCCGTAAACCTTTGCAATGAAATCTTTTTGCCAAGCAAATGCTTTTGCCCACTTTGAATCAGTTGCAAAAGCAGGTTCACCTGAACCGCCGTACCATTTTGCTCCGAACATAAGTCCAAGCCACATAGCATCCATTTCAAATCCGTAGTAACCAGCCCAAGGAACAAAACCTGCAACCTTGATTGATCCATCAGAGTTAAACTTGGTTAGCTTGATAGACATATCAAGAAGTTCTTTTGTGGTTTTAGGTGCTGCTGAGTAACCTGCAGCTTTTAATAAATCTTTATTGTAATAGAATCCAAATGTTTCAGAACCAACTGCTGGCAAACCGCAGCGATTCTGTGATGAGATTGTGTAGTCAACAGCTGCAGGAGCAAATGTTGCCTTCATGTTGATTCCGTTTGAACCGGCAACCAAGACGTTTAGCTTCTGCCAAGCACCGGTGCCGCAGAACCAACCAAGGTTTCCTGCCCCGTTTGCAACTGAAATATCAGGACCATTCCCAGCATTGATTGCAGCTAATGATTTAGCCATATCAACTGAACCAACAGACTTAATTGTTAGACCCGGGTTTGCTTTCTCAATTCGCTTGAGTGAAGCATTCCAAAGATCTAAATTGCTACCCTTATATGGAGACCACACTGTCACTACTCGATCTGCGCCTTGCGCAGAAGAAGCGCCAACTAATGTGCCTGCAACCATCGCAACTGCGGTAACCGCAGCCAATAATCGCTTCTTCGTCATTGAATTACTCCTTGTCGCATTCTTCGAAAGGGTAGGTCCCAACGATTCTGTTAGGTTTCCTTCCGATTTGTGTAAGGCACCCTTACACATTAAGGTCTGAGGGTCAATAGCGACGCGGGGGTAAATTCAATTCGTTATAAATGGGCTCCTGCACTAGGTGCGCTTATTTGCACCTTATTAATTAGTGCATGCGGTAATAAATCCGACAAGTTTGAAGGCACCTTGCTCTTTCACAATTACACAAGCTATGAAAGTTGGGACGGGCAACTCTTTACAGTTGATCTAGCGTCCAAGAAACTCAACAACTTAACTGTAGGCTGGAAGAGCGTTAAGAATACGATCAATGGATCTTTCTCTCACGATGGTCAATACATAACCTTCATGGGTAGCCAGAAGGATTTAGAAGATTGGGATATTTTCGTAACTCATTGGAATGGCAATAAATGGGAAGAGCCGGTTAATCTGACAGGGCCGAATGGAAAGCGCGATGAAGATCCTAAATTCTCCCCAGTCACCAACAAGATCATTTATAAGGAAAATGGCGTAGTTGCAACAATAGGATTTAATGGGAAGCCAGAATATTTCTCACCAGGATCTATGCCGTATTTCTTGCCAGACGGAAATTCTTATTTATTCGAACAAGCTGGCGACATTTACTTGAATAGTTCAAAGAAAATTTCCAAGATGTATGCAGGTGATGGTTTAAAGTCTTATTATCCAATTGCATTAAATCAGAAAGAATTCTTATACACAAGGGTGCAAAATTCGAGACATGATGGAATCATGTTAGGTTTTACTGACGGATCAAAATCAATTCCATTTTTCTTCAATAATGATAAGTGGGATAATTCGGACCCTTTTCCATATAAGGATGGAAAGAGATATATATTTCTAGTTAGCGGAGATTATTCAGTTCCAAATGGAGGCTACAACTTAGTCGTCGCAGATTTGACCAATAAGAAAATTATTAACGCAGACTCATTATTTGGAATTATCAATACGGATTTGGAAGAACTTGGACCAAATTGGACACCGCACACTTATAGTTAATTATTTTGCAGCTGCAATCGCAGCATTAATTATCGGCGTAGCTTCATCCCAAGATTGAATGAATGCCGCACCTAATTGAATCCACAAA
>CAWULI010000014.1:0-13182 GCA_963923155.1 uncultured bacterium | reverse complement strand
CGAACTAACTACGACTAAACTCTCAAATCACATCCAACGCCACATTTTGATGGGAGCTAACCGTCCAAGTCAGCAAGAATTATGGGCGCCCTACATAGATAAATACTTCGCAGAAGTAAGACGTATGTGGGACGAGAACTCTTATGAAACCGGACTCCAATTCGCTAACTTGGCCTTCCCTAGATTTGCCGCAACTGCCGAAAATCTAGCCAAGGCCGAGAAGTGGATTACAGATAATGCCGACGCTTCGGATGGAGTAAAACGCGCAGTTAAAGAAGGACGCGATGCAATGAAGCGTGCTTTAAAAGCGCAAGCAGCAGATTAATCGATCTGATCTACGACCGATTTGTGGTGGCTACGCTTTGCGCTCTTTGCGGTAGACGCAAATGAAAGCAAACTAATGATCGCGAATAATCCAACTGGCGCGACTACGAAATAAAGGAATGTTTCGATAGCGCTTAAACCTGGGCCTGGCTGCATGCCTGGCTCTAGCGTTGTGAATAGCAGATTCATGTCGGCAGTTTATGCACTCGCGGTAACAACACCAAACGGCTCTAGGTAAGGAATCCATTTGGTCTCGGCACGTGTGGCGCCTAACACTCGCCAGGCAGCGCCAATTGGTTCACGTGGCAATTGGCGCAGTCGCCAACCCAATTCTTTAAGTGGTTTGTCTGCCTTCAAATGGTTGCAGCGATGGCACGCGCTTACGACATTCTCCCAAGCATGTGCACCACCGCGACTTCTTGGAATCACGTGATCTATCGAAGTTGCTGGCGCTGCGCAATAAACGCAACGACCACCATCGCGTGCGAATATCGCTCTACGTGAAAGCGGGACAGCATGTCTATATGGAATTCGAACAAATTTATTTAACTTGATCACTGCCGGAAGGATTATTTCTCCGCTGGTGTAATGAAGAACCACTTCGGATTGTTCGACGACAGTTGCGCGATTATTTAGAACCAGAATCAATGCACGGCGATCACTTACAACGCCCAATGGTTCATATGTTGCATTGAGCACCAGCGCTCTGGACATTAATTACTCCCCCTTGCAGCGCATGGCTTGCGCTGACTTGCAAATCTTGCCCCAAGATAGCCCGCATTCCTCGCATTTCCAGGTAACTTTTTGGGAAATTTCCTAACAACTATCGGTAGATTTACGCACGTGAAAAGCTTTTGGGATTGGTTCAATGGCGCACCCTTACATATCGCCGTGATTCTGGTGGCCGCAATTGCCTCCCAGCAATTAGGACGTAGGACTATAAACAAGATCGTTGACCGCATCTCAAGAGCAGATTTAGTCCCTGGACCAAAGAATTTGGCCCACCGTCAGACAGAACGTGCTAAGACTCTAGGCACAGTTTTAAGTAGCACCTTAAATGCCACCATCTGGTTGATCGCGATTTTCATGTTGCTCGGAGAATTCGGATTGAACCTCGGACCGTTGATCGCTTCCGCTGGGGTAATCGGCGTAGCACTTGGACTTGGTGCTCAAACCATCGTCCGAGATGTCTTATCCGGAATCTTAATGTTAATCGAAGATCAATATGGCGTAGGCGATGAAGTCGAAGTATTAGAGGTAAAAGGCAAAGTCGAAAAAGTTGGCTTAAGAATTACCTCGGTACGAAGCAGTGATAACACTCTTTGGTACCTCAGAAATGGTGAGATTTTAAAAGTGGGAAATAAATCCCAAATCGGTTAATCGAGCTGGTTAACTAAAGAATTAGCTGCCAACTCTAAATAATTCCAAAGTTCGGCTCGGTGTACTCTGTCGATCTCAACTGAATCTAATGCTTTTCCCATCGCACTCAACCAAGCCTCTTTTGCCTTGGAATCAATAAAGAATTGATTATGACGCATTCGTAACCTTGGATGCCCGCGTAATTCACTATAAGTAGTTGGTCCGCCCCAATACTGCTCTAAGAACAGCTGCAACCTCTCTGCCGCCCCATGTAAATCACTTTCTGGATACATCGGTCGCAAAATCGGATCGACTGCGACTTGAGCATAAAAAGCCGATATCAATTCCTCGAAGAAATCAGTTCCGCCAACTTCTTCCCAAAAAGTACTCATATCTTTTTGATCTCTTCGAAACTCTTACCACGCGCTATAAATAGCACGGCTATCGAGGCCAACAAACATAAGGTTCCGGCGATGTAAAACGATGCGGCGTAGTCACCGAATTTCACTCGTAATAACGCGGCGCCAAGTGCGGCAACCGAAGCTCCGATTTGGTGGCCAGTAAAGACCCAACCATAGATAACCGTGCCGCTTTGTGGACCAAGTACGGTGCGGCATAGCGCAATTGTTGGTGGCACGGTAGCTACCCAATCGAGCCCATAGAAGATCACAAATACCAGAGTTGATGGATGTACTGTCGCAAAGAGAATTGAAGGCAGAACCATTAGTGAGATTCCACGTAATGAGTAATAAGCAAAGAGTAATTTGCGAGAATCAACGCGATCAGTCAGATATCCGGAGAATACGGTGCCTACGACATCGAATACCCCAATCATCGCTAGCAATGATGCCGCTACAACTTCACCCATGCCGTGATCATGCGCTGCTGGAATGAAATGCGTTCCGATTAATCCATTGGTAGAAAGTCCGCAGATGAAAAAGGTGCCAAAGAGCAACCAGAAATCTTTTCTCTTTGAACCTTCTCTTAGCGCTTTGATGGCATTTTTAGCAGCGTGACCTTCGATCTTTTCTGGCGCCACCCAATCTTCTGGTGCACCGTATGGTTTATGGCCGATATCTTGCGGCTGTTCGTTTAGCCCCCACCAAATCAAAGGAATTACAACTGCAGCGCTAGCGGCGATTGTTATCGAAACGCTCTTCCAACCATGATCCATCGCAAGTTTTGAAAGTAAAGGTAGAAATACCAATTGCCCGGTTGCGGCCGCGGCAGTCAATGCGCCAACTACTAAACCTCGACGTTGCATGAACCAGCGACTTGCCACAGTTGCGGCGAAAACCAACGCCATTGATCCAGTACCGATTCCGACGACTACGCCCCATAACAAGATCAGGTGCCATGGCTTATTCATGAAGATTGTTAGAAATGCGCCAAGGCTTACTGCAGCTAATGCGCTCATTACAACTTTGCGAACGGTAAATCGCTCCATAAGCGCTGCGGCAAATGGCGCAGTTAATCCATAAAGCAAAATATTTACAGATATCGCCAACGCAATTTGCGATCTAGACCAGCCAAATGCATCCTCGAGTGGAACTATTAATACCGATGGCGCAGATCGGTATCCAGCAGATGCCACCAATGTAAACCAGGTGATCCCAGCTGCGATCCACGCTGGATGTATTCGGCGTTGTTTCATGAATTAACTGATTATGGCAAACGAAGCCAGACCGCGGTATCGGTCGGAATGTGCTCGCCCTTTAATTCTGAAGAGGCTAACAGCACCTTGGCACCATATGGAATCACTGCATCAGCCGCACCAAAATTCACATAGCAAGCGAATTTGCCTGGGCGTTCGAATGCAATCACATCGTCGTTTTCATCAATCCAATCCATTTGACCATCGCCCAGTCCAGGCTCAACTTTACGAATCGCAAGCGCTGCTTTGACCATTTCAAAGAATGATCCGGAAACGCCTTGTTGAGTATCAACGGCGTGCTCTCCCCAACCTGCAGATTGCGGTAACCATGCCTTTTCAATAGTTAGATTCTTATCGTTTGAGAATCCATGAGCTCCTGCTGCATCTTTGGTCCAAGGAAGTGGAACTCGACAACCATCTCGGCCACGATCAGTATGTCCGGACATCTTCCAAATCGGATCTTCTAATCGATTTTCTGGAATATCGCGTACTTCGAATAAACCTAACTCTTCACCTTGGTAAATGTAGGCACCACCAGGTAGCGCCAATTCCAGCAAAGTTGCCGCGCGAGCACGTTTTAATGCGCGCTCTTTATTTAACTTCTTTGGATCGCCATATTTCTCTAACCCTTTGCCTTTATTTTGCAAACCAAGATCTAAGCGATCTGTCTTGCGCACGACATCGTGGTTCTCCCAGACCCAAGATGGTGGCGCGCCAACTTTCACTACCTCGGTCATCGAATTATCGATGATCTTTTTGAGTGACTTTGCTTCCCAAAGTGCAGTAAGGAATGAAAAATTAAATGATTGATGTAATTCATCAGGACGAACATACATAGCTATACGTTGATCAGTTGGCGCCCAAGCTTCCGATACCAACATCGGCTGATGCTTATAAGTATCCGTGATCTTGCGCCAGTCACGATGAATCTCGTGCACTTCCTCTTGATCCCAATATGGTCGGTAGTGGCGATCTAGTAATTCAAGCTCGGCCTCGCTGACATCAGGAAGTCCTTTCTCTTTCCACATACCGTGTGCTACATCAATTCGGAATCCATCAAATTCAAGATCCAACCAGAATTTGAAAATCTCTCTGAAATGTTGCCAGACCTCTTCGTTCTCCCAATTTAGATCTGGCTGCTCTACAGCAAATAGATGTAAATACCACTGCTCTGGTTTGCCATCTTTTCCGATAACTCTCTCCCAGGCAGGCCCTCCGAATACAGCTTCCCAATTATTTGGTGGTAGATCTCCATTTGGACCCTTGCCATCGCGGAAGATGTAACGCGCGCGTTCTTTAGATCCTGGCTCAGAATTAAGAGCTGCCTGGAACCATTTGTGCTGATCTGATGTGTGATTCGGTACTAAATCCAAAATGATTCTGATACCTGATGCATGCGCCTCTTTAATCAATGCCTTGGCATCATCCATGGTTCCGTAATCTGGATTGATTGCCATGTAATCAGCCACGTCGTATCCATGATCTTTTTGAGGTGATGCAAACCAAGGATTGATCCAGATGCAATCCACGCCCAACTCTTTTAAGTAAGGCAAGCGAGAGCGGATACCGTTGATATCACCGATGCCATCACCATTTGAATCTGCATAGGAGCGGATATAGATCTGATACGTGACCGCATCTCGCCACCATGGGCGCTCTTCACGAACTGGCAGATTGGTATGCATCGGTTTCCTCTCCTGCTAATTAAGAATTAATTCTCAATATATTTTTGTAGAAATTCTCTTTCAACGTCACGCAATGGTCGTGATTTCTCGTTCTCCATCTCAACGGCTACTTGAACAGTCTTGCCTTTTGCACGCAAAACGCCATCCTGAAACATTTCGTAGACAAGAACAAAGGAAGAATTGCCAATCTTCTCTACATAGATTTCTACATCCAGAATTCCACCGGCATTATGAATCGGGGAGATGAAATCTACTTCGGCTCTGGCAACTACCATGTCATGAAGTAATGGCTGCTCTCCCCTAGCTTGCCGTGCATACCAAGTAAATTCAGATCGAGCTTCTTGCATGTAAACCAGATATGCAGCGTTATTTATATGACGGAAGGCATCAAGATCTGCCCAACGAATCTGCAATTTCGACTTGTGTCGCATTATCGAGTCAACTTTCTGTAGGTGGCGCGATGTGGGCGCGCTGCTTCTGCCCCAAGGCGATCGATCTTGTTCTTTTCATAACTCTCGAAGTTACCTTCGAACCAGAACCATTTTGAATCACCTTCATAAGCCAAGATATGTGTGGCCACGCGATCTAGGAACCAACGATCATGAGAGATCACTACCGCGCAACCAGGAAAATCAAGAAGTGCATTTTCAAGCGAGCCAAGCGTTTCAACATCAAGGTCATTGGTAGGTTCATCTAGCAGCAATAAATTGCCACCTTGCTTCAAAGTTAGCGCTAGATTTAAACGATTTCGCTCACCACCAGAAAGAACACCGGCAGGTTTTTGTTGATCCGGACCTTTAAAACCAAATGCAGATACATATGCACGCGATGGCATTTCTACTTGCCCTACTTTGATGAAATCCAAACCATCAGAAACTACTTCCCAAAGAGTCTTCTTCGGATCAATTCCGCCGCGAGACTGATCGACATAGGAGATCTTTACGGTCTCTCCCACTTTGATACTGCCTGTGTCTGGTTGTTCCATGCCCATCAGCATCTTAAATAGCGTGGTCTTACCGGCGCCATTAGGTCCGATGACACCAACGATTCCGTTACGTGGCAATGAGAATGAGAGATCATCGATTAATAAACGATCACCAAAACCCTTTGTTAAATGATCGACCTCGACCACCACATTTCCAAGGCGTGGCCCTGGTGGAATCTGGATCTCTTCGAAATCCAATTTACGCATCTTGTCTGCTTCGGCCGCCATCTCTTCATAACGTGCCAAACGAGCCTTTGATTTTGCTTGGCGACCTTTCGCATTTTGGCGAACCCATTCGAGCTCTTCAGATAATCGCTTGGCGCGCTTGGCATCCTTCTGCCCTTCGATTTTCAAACGAGTCGCCTTGGTCTCAAGGTAGGTCGAATAATTTCCTTCATATGGATATGCGCGACCGCGGTCTAATTCGAGAATCCACTGCGCCACGTTGTCCAAGAAATAGCGATCGTGAGTGATCGCGACTACGGTTCCTGGATATTTAGATAAATGCTGCTCTAACCAAAGTACCGATTCTGCATCCAGGTGGTTGGTTGGCTCATCGAGAAGTAATAAATCTGGCTGTTGTAGAAGTAATTTACAAAGTGCGACACGACGGCGTTCGCCACCGGATAGAACTTTTACATCGGCATCTGGCGGCGGACAGCGAAGCGCATCCATCGCCTGTTCTAATTGCGAATCCAAATCCCATGCATTTCGGTGATCTAACTGTTCTTGCAAGTTTCCCATTTCGGCGAGCAACTTGTCGTAATCGGCATCAGGATTTGCCATCTCTGCGCTGATCTCATTAAATCTATTAAGCATTCCGATAGTTTCTGCAACGCCTTCTTGGACATTTTCTAGAACATTCTTATCTTCGGTAAGAGGAGGTTCTTGTAACAAGATTCCTACGGTGTAGCCAGGAGTTAAAAAGGCTTCGCCATTTGACGGTTGCTGAAGTCCAGCCATGATCTGTAAGACTGTTGATTTACCGGCACCATTTGGACCGACCACACCGATCTTTGCGCCAGGTAAGAACATCAAAGTGACATCATCCAAAATAACCTTGTCACCATGCGCCTTACGCGCCTTTTTCATCGTATAAATGAACTCAGCCATAAGCGGAAACTTTAATCTATATAGTCAGTAGAATTGGCATTGTACAAATCACATGCGCCTATAGCTCAGTCGGATAGAGCGCGGGACTTCTAAGCCCGGCGTCGCAGGTTCGATTCCTGCTAGGCGCGCAAACGCAAAACTAAGAGCCCGACATACACATATGCCGGGCTCTTAGTTTTGGACTAAATGAGGTTTATGCGCCTAGTTTTGCCAACTGCTTTGAAACTATCGCACCGAACTTTGATGTCGGAGTTAATTGAGCAAAGCCAAGTGTTGGGTACTTACCTGGGCAGGTAAATGCATGGTAAGCAATAGTGTCCTTAACTGCCTTGGCCTTTGCTGCATCACCATATTTGGTCGAAACCAAAGCGTAGGTAGTTGCAGTAAATGGATAGGCATCTGAGTCCTTGGTTAAATAATCAAAGGTCAACACGCCTGTTGCATCGTCGATGGTAGCTACGCCACCGGCTGCAGCTGCAGAATCAGATGAAGGCAAGATTGCATTGCCTGCCATATTGATAACTGAAGTTAAACCCAAGTTATAAGTTGCAGCGTATGAAAGCTCTGCGTATGTAATCGCTCCTTTGGTCTTTGAGGCTAGAAGTGATACGCCAGCTGAACCAGACGCAGAACGGAAGTGAACTGGATCAGCGGTGATGGTGCCTGGGAAGGCAGTTGCAAATGAATCATTTGGTGACTTGGTCCAGACATCTGGTGCCAACTTATTTAGCGCACGAGATAGGTTGTTCGAAGTACCAGAGTTATCCGAACGGTAGATAACAGTGATATCTAGGTTTGGCATAGTGCGATGTTGTGTAACTTGAGCAGTACGCAACACGATTGGAGCGCCCTTAGCATCTTTAGCAACTTTTCCAGTTGCATCTTTCTTATAAACAATAGTGTTAATTGTGCGGTTATTGTCTGCCACGATTGCAGGATCATTCCACTTGGTGATCTTTCCTGCGAAGATTCCAGCTACGGTGTTGGTTGATAGTGTTACTGGCTTATTTGACCCTGTTAGGTTAGTTAAAATCGCAACTGGCCACAACACTGTTGGTACGTGAATCTCGTTTGCAATCAATGGGGAATGAACTGAGTCTGAGAATGCAAAATCGACAGTTCCGTTGGTAAATGCAGTCTTTCCTGCACCAGAACCACCGCCTGGATAATCAAAAGAATTTCCAGTTGCTGATTGATAATCAGCTTTACACTTGTCGATCAAACCAGCAACGGAGGTTGCTCCGGATGCTTTTAATACTGCTGCATTTGCCGCAGGTGCCAAAATCAATGAGAGCGCAGCGATTGCTACTGCTGCTTTCTTGAGGGATTTCTTCATTGTTACCTCTCGATTATTTAGTTCATACCTTGAACGAGGCATAAGTTAGTAATCAGCGGTAACAGCGGTTTAGTTGGGCCTAAATTTCACCATAACTAAAGATGAACATTTGGTTAACCAAATCGTCCAGAAACATAGTCCTCGGTTCGCTTATCTACCGGGCGCGAGAAGATCTCGGTCGTCGCGCCGACCTCTACTAAATGGCCGGGTCCGCCATCTGATAGGAAGAAAGCGGTGTAATCAGATATACGTGCTGCTTGTTGCATATTGTGAGTAACAATGACGATTGTCATATCGGCCGCAAGTTCTCGAATCGTGTCTTCAATGCGCAACGTCGAACCTGGATCCAAGGCAGAACAAGGCTCATCCATTAACAACACCTTTGGTTTTACGGCGAGCGATCTAGCGATACATAAGCGCTGTTGCTGTCCACCAGATAGTCCCCCAGCATAGGAATCAAGGCGATCCTTAACCTCTTTCCATAGCCCTGCTCGCACTAAACACTCCTGCATCAAGTCATCTTTATTAGCGACTTTCAACTGCGCCAACTTCAAACCTGATAACACATTTTCACCGATGGTCATTGATGGAAATGGATTCGGCTTTTGAAACACCATACCGATTTGAAGTCTAATCTTGGTTACATCGGTTCCTTTTTCATAAATGTCTTTGCCATTAAGAAAGACCTCGCCAGCCATTGCCGCACCAGGGATGAACTCGTGCATACGGTTTAAAGTTCGAATGAAGGTTGATTTGCCGCAACCAGATGGACCAATCAATGCGGTAACTGAACCGGCATTGAAGGTCAAAGAAATATCAGCAAGTGCATGATGCTTGCTAAACCAAGCGTGAACACCTCGTGCTTCTAAATCTGAACTCATTACCCTGCCTTTCTAGATCCAAATCGGCGCGCTAATGTAAAGAGCGTCAAAACCAACATAAGTAGAATCAAAATTCCAGTCCATGCGCGTTGAATGGATTCTGGCGTTCCTAGCAAAAGGCCCTTCCAAACATAGAAAGGCAGCGCTCCTTGATAATCTTTAAAAGGATTCAAATTCAATTTATCTGAGCCGCCGATGGTAAAAATCAAAGGTGCGGTCTCTCCCGCGATACGGGCAACACCCAAAATGGTCGCAGTCAGCAAACCATTTCGCGCAGCTGGCACCACAATTGATGCCACGGTGCGCCATTGAGTAGCACCCATTGCAAGTCCCGCTTCGCGAAGATCATTTGGAACCAAATTCAAAACTTCTTGTGCGGTTCTGGTAACCGTCGGAATCATCAAAATAGATAAAGAGAATGCGCCAACTACGCCAGAAGCCTTTAACGGAGTCGTAAGAATTATGGCGGCAAAGATGAATAAGCCAGCGACGACAGAAGGAACGCCCGACATTGCCTGAACCGTAAACTGGATGAATCTAGTGCCCGGACCCTTAATTTCTGTTAAATATAAAGCTGTCAAGATTCCCATAGGAACACTAATGATTATCGATAACACGATTAAATAAACAGTTCCGACAATTGCATGAAGTAAGCCACCTTGATTTATCGGGTCAAGATAAGAGGCTTTAAACATAGTATCGGTAAAGAGTGTCCAATGAAGTCCAGGTACGCCTTTGATAATCGTGGTGATGAGAATGCTTAGTACCGGAGCAAAGACAATTAGGGCTCCAGTTAAAGCAATCGAACTTGCCAGTGAATCAATTGCCGCTTGCTTGCCACGAGTTCGTAACTTATAAAAGAAGAGCGAAGAGGTTGAAAAGGCGAAGAACAAAAAGGTTATTGCTAACTTACCTTTCATCGCAGTTGCTTGAACCACTACTAAAGATGCGATTGCAGATATCAACAAAAGCACCGCGGGATAGAGCAACTCCTTAGGGCTTAATGCCCACGGTTTCTGTGGTTTTACTTCCATTATTTCCCTGACTTCAAAGTGCGTTTAACAATAAAGTCGGCCGCCGCGTTTACACCGAGAGTGAGCAAGAAAAGTACGAAACCAGAGGCCAAAAGTGCTTTCGTTTCGATTGGACTTGCTTCGCCCCACTTCAAGACAATCATTGAGGCGATATTGCCTCCCATGCCAAAGAGGATCTGAAAATTAGCCTTGAATACGATATTCAAAACAGTAAATACCGCAACCGTTTCACCGAAAGCTCGCCCCAAACCCAGCATCGCGCCACCAACAATTCCGCTGGAACCAAATGGAAGTGCGACTGTTTTGATCATGGACCATCTGGTTGCGCCGAGTGCGTACGCAGCCTGTACTCGATCCAGCGGTGTTTGTGAAAAAATCTCACGCGCAACCGAAGTAACAATAGGAATAATCATGATTGCTAGCACCAAACCAGCAACAAACGGTGAGCGCTCAAAGAATGGTTCTTTCACATTAAAAACTGGGATCCAGCCCAAATACTTATGCAATAACTTGGCCCAATAAATCGCCATCGGCATCAAAACAAAGTAGCCCCAAAGGCCGTACAAGATCGAAGGAAAAGCGGCCATCAAATCGACAACTGCAACTAAAAACTTCTTAAATCGTTCTGGCGCATAAAAGGTTAGAAATAGAGCCGTCAAAATTGAAAGTGGAACGCCAACCATAAGCGCAACGATCGAAATAAGAACGGTACCAACCAGCATCGCGCCGATTCCGAATTTGGCAGTGGTTTTACCTGCATCATCGGTTACGACTTCCCATTCATAACCAGTTAAGAAGTGCCAACCTTGGCTATGAAAAGTTTGGAATCCACGAAGTGCAAGAAAAGTTCCGATCATCGCCAAGATCGCAAAGGCCGAAAGCGCAACGACTGAAACAATCGATCTAAATACCTTGTCGCTACGACGCGGTTCGGTGGTGATTTCGCGTCGCTTCACCGCGCTCTCGAGTAGTGCCACGCTCGTATCCTCCGATATTCGAGAAATTACTTCCCCATACTTAGGTAAACAGAAGGTGAACTGGCTATGAAATCACCGTTATTGACCGTTCGAGTCATGGTTTAGGGTTTACCACTATATGGGTGCAGAGCAGAGCGATAAACAACCATTGTTGGTCTGGGTTGATTGCGAGATGACCGGTTTAGATACCTCAAAGGACGTACTGGTCGAGATCGCAGTTCTAGTAACCGACTCAGAACTTAACATCATCGGCGACGGGGTCGATGTGGTTATCAAAGCAAGCCCCGAACAGATATCTGGCATGGATGATTTTGTAACCAAAATGCATACTGATTCTGGATTAATACAGCAGATCCCTAATGGCATCGCGGTTTCAGAAGCCGAAGAATTAATTCTCAAGTATTTAGAAAGTGCCGGAGTGGCATCTGGTAAATCGCCTCTTGCGGGTAACTCTGTATACGTGGATCGAATGTTTATTGCGCGCGATATGCCAAAACTCTCTGGGTATCTGCATTATCGAACCGTCGACGTCTCTTCAATCAAGGAATTAACCCGACGTTGGTATCCAAAAGTCTACTTCAACTCCCCTGCAAAGATTGGCAATCACAGAGCACTTGGCGATATAAAAGATTCAATCGCCGAATTAGCCTTCTATCGAAAAACTGTATTTGTGGCAGCGCCTGGTCCAGAGAGCGCAGATATCAAGCAAATTGCCGCGCAGATATCAGAATCAAATGGCGAACTAACTACTAATCCAGACTGATAAACTTCTCGCTACCGCATGGTGGATGTAGCTCAGCTGGTAGAGCACCCGGTTGTGGTCCGGGATGTCGCGGGTTCGAGCCCCGTCATTCACCCCAATTTTTATTCGATTTTTTGATTTTCTTTTGTTTTGGCTATCACGAAACAATTTAGTAACAATCATTAATTAGATTCATCCCTCGCACCAGCACTCTCTCGCACCTGGTGCAAAAGGTGATGCAATGATCAATGCTGCCGATACTGCCTGGCTTCTTGTAAGCGGATTGTTAGTTCTTTTCATGACACCGGGGCTTGCGCTCTTTTATGGTGGCATGGTTCGCGCCAAAAGTGCGCTAAATATGATGATGATGTCATTTTCTGCGATGGCAGTTGTCACCTTGATCTGGGTCCTATATGGATACTCACTGGCATTTGGAGAAGATCATGGTGGCTTCATTGGTAGTCTCAAACATCTTGGATTGCGCGACACGCTCTCGAGCACTTTTGGTTCAGAAGGACATCAAACTCCGACTCTTGCGTTTTCAATGTTTCAATTGACCTTCGCAATTATCACGGTAGCACTGCTTTCCGGAACGATCGCTGATCGAGTCAAATTTAGTTCTTGGTTGATATTTGTTGGCGCTTGGATCACATTGGTTTACGTACCAATTTCTCACTGGGTATTCGCTCCAGGCGGTTGGATCACAACTAAGTTAGGCGCACTCGATTTCGCAGGAGGCACCGTAGTTGAGATTAATTCTGGTGCATCTGCTTTGGCGCTTGCACTGGTAATCGGCCCAAGGCTTGGTTTCAAACGCGACCCAATGCGTCCGCACAATATGCCGCTAGTGCTTTTGGGTGCTGGAATTCTCTGGTTCGGGTGGTTTGGTTTTAACGGAGGCAGCGCATTAACTGTTGGCGCACTTGCCTCAACTGCAGTTATTAATACGCAGATCGCTGCTTCTGCGGCTGCGATTACTTGGATCTTGACCGAAAAAATCCGCGACGGCAAAGCCACCACACTTGGAATCGCATCGGGAGCGGTTGCTGGAATGGTGGCAATCACCCCAGCTTGTGGCTTTGTTAATCCATT
>CAWULI010000013.1:0-13768 GCA_963923155.1 uncultured bacterium | reverse complement strand
TGATTTGGTAGCGGTTCGTTCTGCTTTGCAAAGCGCGAAGATTGATTACGACTCCGCCGAATCATCTTTTCTGCCTTCGATGTCGATTCCGGTTTCAGATCCAGCAACCGCGAAGAAAATCTTTGATTTGATTGATGCCATAGAAGATTTAGATGACGTGCAGAATGTGTACGGAAATTTCGAAGTATCTGACGCTGTCATGGAGCAAGCCGCGAGCCTCTGAGGAGAAACTTCCACGGTAATTTAGGATTTCACCGTGCGAGTATTGGCAATCGATCCAGGTCTAACCCGTTGTGGCATAGGCGTCGTAGATACCGCTTCGAGTTCTTCTATCTCGTTGGTAAGTGTTGGCGTTTTGAAGAGTTCTGCCGAACTTAGCATCGAGATTCGATTAAAAGAGATTGATCGCCAAATTCGAGAATGGATTACAGAGCATCGTCCAGATGTGATCGCTGTAGAAAGAGTTTTTTCACAGCACAATTTGAAAACCGTAATGGGAACTGCGCAGGTAGCTGGAATTGCGCTTCTTGCTGCAGCCCAAAGCGATACCAAAGTAGTTATGCATACTCCATCCGAGGTTAAAGCTGCGGTAACCGGAAGCGGCAGAGCAAAGAAGGATCAAGTTGCTCAGATGGTTCAGAAAATCTTGAAATTAAAAGAAGCGCCAAAGCCAGTAGATGCAACCGATGCGCTGGCGTTGGCTATTTGCCATATTTGGCGCGGCGCAGGGGACGCCAGATTAAATAGCGCAATTATGAAAGAACGTTCTCGTTTGGGCTCACTGAAAGCGCTAAAAGCATGATCGCTTCATTATTTGGCACCATTCGCCACCTACAACTAGATCGTCTAGTCGTAGAAGTAAATGGCGTTGGTTACGCTGTCAGCATTACCCCAAGTACCGCAAGCCAGTTGAGCGTCGGACGAGATATCCAACTCTTTACCTCAATGGTGGTTCGCGAAGATTCGATGACTTTGTATGGCTTCATCGAAGCCTCCGAAAAGGATCTCTTTGAGTTGGTACAAACTGTCTCTGGTATCGGACCCAAAGTGGCGCTAGCTATTTCGGCAGCAATGAATTACGAAGATCTAGCAGTAGCAATCGCGACCAAGAATGAATCAGCAATCGCGGCTATCCCCGGTATCGGCAAGAAGAGTGCGCAGCGAATGATCCTTGAGTTGGATGGCAAGATGGTTCCTGCCCATCAGGTTACAAGTACGGCCGCCTTCTCATGGCGTGATCAATTGATTGAAGCGTTAATTAGTTTAGGTTTCAATCGTAAACAAGCGGAGAGCGCCGTGAATGATTTAGGCGCCGCGCATCAACCTTCTGAACTTTCTGAGCGATCACCTTCAGATTTACTGAAATTAGCCCTTTCCCAAACGGGAGTTCCGACTAGTGCTAAGAATCTAAGTTCTAAGAAGGGCAATCAGAAGTGAGCGAGAGAATCGTCTCTTCTGAAGCGGGTTCCGAAGAGAGCGCTACCGAAAACGCGCTACGGCCAAAGAATCTAAATGATTTCGTTGGGCAGCAGCGAGTACGTGATCAGATAAATGTTCTGTTGCAATCAGCCAAAGAACGAGGCGTTAGTGCAGACCATATTCTCTTATCTGGGCCTCCAGGTTTAGGCAAGACAACTTTGGCATTTATTCTGGCCGAAGAGTTAGGTGCACCAATACGAATTACTTCAGGTCCTGCAATTACACACGCAGGTGATCTGGCTGCGATCCTCTCTTCATTGACCGAGGGCGAGATTCTCTTCTTAGATGAGATTCATCGTTTAACAAGACCAGCAGAAGAGTTGCTCTATTTGGCGATGGAGGATTTTCGCGTTGATGTAGTCGTAGGAAAAGGTCCAGGGGCCACTGCCATTCCTTTGGAGCTTCCAAAATTTACTCTGGTTGGCGCAACCACTCGCGCTGGATTACTTCCGCCACCATTACGTGATCGATTTGGTTTCACCGCGCATATGGAATTTTACGAGAACCTCGAATTGGCGCAGATCATTCAGCGCTCCGCACAACTTTTGAAGATAGAGATAGATAAGAGCGCTATCGCGGAGATCGCGGGCAGGTCGCGTGGTACTCCGCGTATTGCAAATCGTTTACTGCGCCGTGTTCGTGATTTTGCATTGGTCAACAAGGTCAATCAGATCGACTTAAATACCGCACAAAAAGCTTTAGAAATGTACGAGGTCGATTTACTTGGATTAGATCGATTAGATCGCGCTGTTCTACAGGCGCTAGTCGAGCGATTCAATGGCGGTCCAGTTGGACTATCAACATTGGCAATTGCGGTTGGCGAAGAGATGGAGACAGTCGAAGCAGTCGCCGAACCATTCTTGGTAAGAAGTGGATTGATGGCTCGAACCGCACGAGGTCGCGTGGCGACACCACAAGGATTTACTCACTTAGGGCATAAATCACCTCAAGGATGGACCCTTTTCGATACTGGTTTAGAGAGTAATTTCGACACTAACGAGGGCTAACGAATAAACTCTCGCCCTATGTCTACGAACTCCCAAGGGCCAAAAGGTGCGCGCCCCGTCCGGACTCTGCTGATTTTGGCGCTAGTTCTGATTATCGGAATCGCATCTGCAGTACTCGCTAAAGCGACCTCAATCCATCTCGGTCTTGATTTACGTGGTGGTACTAGCGTGACGTTGCAGCCAAGAATTTCACAAGGTAGCAATGGCAAGGTAACAAGTGCAGCGATCGATCAAGCAGTTTCGATCATTCGCCAACGCGTTAATTCTCTAGGTGTGGCAGAGTCAGAAGTTACTGCTCAAGGTAGCGGAGTTAATCGTCAGATTGTGATCAGCGTTCCTGGTGACACCGGTCGACGTATCGTCGAACTAGTAGGTAATACCGCAGAGCTTCGCTTTCGTCAGGTATTGGCAGAATCGACAAGTGGCGCTGCATCAGGTACCGGTGCCGCAACTCCAGTTGCTGGTGTGAGCGCTGATATCAATGCAAAGTACGCCGCTATTGATTGCACCAAAGCAGCTGCGCGTCAGGGAGTAGGTGGCGATACTCCAGAAGAGACCATTGTTACCTGTGCCCGTGATTCCGCAACTAAATATATTTTGGGTCCTGCTGAAGTTATCGGTCGCCAAATCTCCAAGGCTTCTGCAGGTTTAGATACCAATGCCGGAAATGCATGGACCGTTCTTCTTACCTTTAACGGAGAGGGAACTGCGAAGTTTGGTGCTCTAACTAAGCGCGTAACTTCGCTGCCAACTCCACAGAATCAGGTCGCCATCGTGCTTGATGGCTTGGTGGTATCTGCTCCTCGAATCAATGAAGCCATTCCATCTGGAAATGCACAGATCACCGGCTCTTTCACTCAGACCGAAGCGACGGATCTTGCAAATGTATTGAAATATGGCGCACTTCCATTGGCTTTTGATCGCGGTGAAGTACAACAAATCTCACCAACGCTTGGTGCTAACCAATTACATGCAGGACTTCTTGCAGGCGGACTTGGATTGTTATTAGTTTTGTTTTATATCTTCGCTTTCTATCGTGGACTAGGCATCGTTTCTGCAGGTTCCTTAATAGTGGCTGGTGCATTTACCTATGTCTCATTCTTGCTACTAGGTAAAACCATCGGATTTACCTTGACGCTTGCGGGAATCGCTGGCGCCATCGTTTCTATAGGTATCACCGCAGATTCGTTTATCGTCTACTTCGAGCGTATTCGCGATGAGATTCGCGAGGGTCGCTCACTCCGGTCTGCAGTTGAGACTGGTTGGACTCGAGCACGTCGCACCATCTTGGTTGCCGACTTCGTTTCAATCATTGCCGCTGCCTTGCTCTATTTCTTCGCAGTCGGCGGAGTGCGTGGATTTGCATTCACATTGGGGCTCTCCACCTTGATCGACTTATTGGTGGTCTTCTGTTTCACCAAGCCAATGATGGTTTTGATCGGTCGCTCAAAGTTCTTTAACTCAGGTCGTGCTATCACTGGTGTTTCACGCAGAAGCATGGGGTTAGCCGATTTACCAGTTACGGCACAGGAAGGAGGCGCATAAAATGGCTTCACTAAAAGGTTTGGGTGGCCGCCTCTACAGTGGCGAAACTTCCATCGACGTTATAGGTAAAAAGCGCCGTTGGTATGCCTTCTCTGGTCTATTGATTTTAGTTTCAATTGCCGCTCTCTCATTACAGGGTTTGAAACTTGGTATCGAATTTAAAGGTGGCGCTTCATACACTGTTACTAAAACCGGAATTAATCTAACCGGGGCAGAGGATGCAATTAAGTCTGCCAATATTCCAGGCGAACCAATCGTGCAATCAGTCGGAACCAATAAAGTGCGCATTCAAACAGGCGCCTTAACAAATGCGGAATCAACTGCGCTTCAAGAGGCATTGACCAAGTCATATGGCGTGAGCATCGATTCGATCGACACTCAGATTATTGGTCCATCATGGGGTAAAGAGATCACTCGCAAAGCACTTTATGGATTGATCGGATTTATCGTTGTGGTCTTGCTCTACCTGGCTATGGCCTTCGAACCGAAGATGGCGATCTCAGCAATTATCGCGGTTATTCACGACGTCTTCATCACCGTAGGTATTTATGCTTTAGTGGGCTTTGATGTCACACCAGCAACGGTGATCGGGTTCTTAACCATTTTAGGTTATTCGCTTTATGACACCGTCGTGGTCTTCGACAAGGTTCGTGAAAACACGAGATCAATCACTGCAACGGCTAAGAGCACCTTCTCGCAAGCTGCGAACTTAGCGGTCAATCAAACTTTGGTACGTTCATTCAACACTTCTTTGATCGCGTTACTTCCAGTCGGTTCGATTCTCTTCGTTGGTGCGGGATTACTTGGTGCGGGAACCTTGAAAGATCTATCTCTTGCGCTCTTCATTGGTTTGGCTACTGGTACTTATTCCTCGATCTTCATCGCACCACCGATCTTGGCTACTTTGCGCGAACGTGAACCTGCGATGAGAGCTCTTGCTAAACGAGTCGCATCGCGTAGCGGAGCAACTTCAGCGGCAACCAATTCGATTTCCGGTTCTGTCCCTGTAGCTGGCGTTTTCTCTTCAGATAAGCGCGGTCCACGTAACCAACCAAAGCGTAAGCACCGCCGCAAATAACTTTATGTCGGATCTCATTGCTCCGGTGATCGATGAGCTCCGCGCGCATCATCCATCAGTTAAAGGTGATGAGATTCGCCGTGCATTTGAAATCGCAGAGCGCGCCCACGAAGGACAACTTCGCAAATCTGGTGAGAAGTACATAACTCATCCGGTGGCCGTTGCTGGGATCTTGTCCGAACTCGGCTTAGATAAAGCGACCATCATTGCGGCGTTATTGCATGACACAGTTGAAGATACCGAATACCACTTGCCGCAATTGCGTACTGATTTTGGTGAAGAAATCGCAAACCTAGTCGATGGGGTTACTAAGTTAGATAAATTGACTTACGGTGATACTGCAGAGGCAGAGACTGTTCGCAAGATGGTGGTTGCAATGTCTCGCGATATCAGAGTACTCGTGGTCAAGTTAGCCGATCGCCTTCATAACGCTAGAACTTGGCAATATGTTGATCCTGAATCAGCACGACGCAAAGCCCGCGAAACCATTGATATTTATGCTCCGCTAGCTCATCGACTAGGTATGAACGCGATGAAGTGGGAGTTGGAGGATCTCTCATTCAAAGTTTTAGAACCGAAGAAATTCGAAGAGATCGCGAGGTTAGTCGCCGAACGCAATCCAATGCGCGAGAAGATGACCGAAGAGGTCATCGAAACTTTAACCGAAGATCTAAAACGAGATGGCATCGTCGCGGAAGTGACCGGTAGACAGAAGCATTACTTCAGTGTTTACCAAAAAATGGTGGTGCGCGGTCGCGAATTCAATGAAATCTATGATTTAGTTGGTGTCCGAGTCCTTGTTGAGAATGTTCGCGATTGCTATGCGGTTTTGGGATCGATTCACGCCCGCTGGAGCCCAATACCAGGGCGATTTAAGGATTACATCGCGATGCCGAAATTCAATCTTTATCAATCACTTCACACGACTGTGATTGGCCCAAATGGTAAAGCGCTAGAGATCCAGATTCGCACCAATGAGATGCATGCGCGCGCGGAATTCGGTATTGCCGCGCATTGGAAATATAAATCTAGTTCGAAAAGTGGCGAGACGCCAGAGATGCTCTGGTTACAACAACTTCACGCTTGGCAACAGGAAACTCAAGATCCTTCAGAATTCTTAGATTCGCTCCGCTTCGATTTGGGTAGCCCGGAAGTTTATGTATTCACACCAAAGGGAAAGGTGATCGCACTCCCAGGTGGTTCTACACCGGTTGATTTTGCATACACAGTTCACACTGAGATCGGAAACAAGACAGTCGGCGCAAAAGTAAATGGTCGATTGGTACCGCTTGAGACCAGGTTAAACAACGGCGATGTAATCGAAGTGGTCACCAATAAGAATCCTCAAGCCGGACCAAGCCGCGATTGGCTTAATTTCGTCAAGAGCCCGAGGGCTCGCAATAAGATCAAAGCATGGTTTACCCGCGAACGTAGGGAAGAGGCGATTGACGCTGGTCGCGAATCAATTGCACGCCAAATGCGTAAGGCGGGGTTGCCACTTCAAAAGATTTTTGCAGGTCAATCACTTCTGGAATTAGCGCACGATCTTCGCTATCCAGATATCGATGCACTTTATGCCGCAGTAGGAGATGGACATATCTCTGCTGCAGCAGTAATCGAGAAATTACAGATCCTTCTAGGGGTAGAAGATCAAGTACCAGAACAAACGATGCCATTGTCAGGTAATGGCATCGCCACTCGAATCGCTCATAACATCGCAACCAGAAGTAGTTCGACGAACGCCATTGAAGTTGAGGGAATAGATGACGTAGTAGTTAAGTTGGCACGCTGCTGCACTCCCGTACCTGGTGATTTGATCATGGGATTTGTAACGCGCGGAAATGGAGTTTCGGTTCATCGCACTGACTGTGTAAATGCCGATGATTTACAACGACATCAAGGGGATCGCATCGTAAAGGTCCGTTGGCTTGAAGGAGCCGCCACCGTATTCCTAGTTAATATCCAAGTCGAAGCGCTAGATCGTTCAGGGTTGTTATCTGATGTAACTAGGGCGCTTTCAGATGCCCAGGTGAATATTTTGAATGCAGCAGTTAGTACTTCAAAAGACCGTATTGCACTCTCAAGATTTACCTTTGAGATGGCAGATGCCACTCATCTAGATTCAGTGTTAGCGGCGGTGCGCCAAGTTGAAGGCGTTTATGACGTTTATAGAGTTACAAACAATTAATTTTATTAATTGAATTCTGCTAGACCTTGCTCGGCTTGGTTTAGCCAAGAGCGACGAGCTTCAGCAGCGGTACGCGCTTCATCTGCCTTCTTATGGTTACCGGCCGCGAGCGCCTTTGCCGCAGCCTCTTCGTACGCAGCTATGGCCTTAGTTAATTGTTGAACCACATCGTGCGCGCGAGCCTTGGCAGCTGGATCACTGCGGCGCCATTTCTCGGCCTCGGCCTCTTTAATTGCATTTGAGACCTTATCGACGCGCGCATCTAATTCAGCGCGCTTGTTTCGATCAGTGATGCCGATCTTGCTCCATTCATTCATCAATTCACGGAATTCTTTGCGCGCTTTATCTAGATCTGAAATAGGCAAGATCGCTTCAATTCGAGGGATTAGCGCTTCCCGCTTCGCTAAATTCTCGACCATTGCACCTTCGCGCTTTTCGAGATCGGCATTCTTGGCGGCGAAGAAAGTGTCTTGTGCTTGTTTGAAACGAGCCCAAAGCTTGGTGTCATCAGAGGCCTTTCCGCGACCAGCGGCTTTCCATTGATCCATCAATGCCTTGTATGCGCGAGCGGTAGCAACCCAATCAGTTGAATTTGCCAAGGACTCCGCCTTTTCGACTAATTCCTTCTTGCTCGAGGAAACCGCTTTCTGTGCTTGATCAAGAGCGGCGAAGTGGGTGCGACGGCGCTTATCGAATTTATTTCGAGATGAGGAGAAGCGCTTCCAAAGTTCACTATCACTCTTCTTATCAAGGCGTGGCGCAGCTTTCCATTGTTCTAAGAGTTCTTTTAGACGATCGCCGGTGACTTTCCAGCTCTCGGAATCTGCAAGAGATTCTGCTTCGTTGACGATATTCTCTTTTTGAATCAACGCATCAGCGCGACGTGCTTCTCGCTCAGCCTTTTCCAGAGCCTTCTTTGCTTCGTAACCGGCTCGGTTCGATTCGATTATCTCTGGTAATTGATTTAGAGAGGCATGAAGTGCTTCGAGGTCGCCAACTACATTGCTATCGATAATCTGCTGTCTTAATTTATTTACTGCTTCATGTGCATCGGTTGGGACCATTGCATTGCTGCGAATGCGTGCGCCGAGAATGGCTACTTCAGCTGCGAGTGCCTCGAATTTACGAACGAAATATTGCAAGGCTTCGTCTGCGCTCTTGCCTGGGTAAGAACCGACCGCTTTATCACCATAAGGAGTACGGACATATACGGTGCCATCGTCTGCAACATATCCAAATTTCGCTGGATCACCGATCAAAGCTGTTGCAGCGGTGATGTTCTTATTTGGATCGATATGTGATGCGACTTGTGAGGGATTCTCGGTCATTGCGTAACTCCTTACGGTTGCACTTTTGGCTGACCATTTGATTGGCCAACCATTCGTTAAATGTCGCCTATGCAGCGACGGCGGTAAGGTCAACAAGGCTACCCTGAGCCATGCTCATAACCAACTTTCAGGCTCAGGCTTTTGCTACCAATTGCTGGATCATGGCTAGCGGTAGGGGTGAGGAGTGCATTGTGGTCGATCCGGGGATGCCCAATGTCTCCGAACAGCTAAATGAAAAGTTACGTGAGTTTGATTTGAAACCTGTGGCGATCCTGGTAACGCACGGCCATTTAGATCATACATTTTCGGTGCAACCAATATGTGATGGATATCAGATACCAGCGATGATTCATTCAGATGATCGTGAACTCTTCCTACATCCTGAACGGGCTCATGGTGCGGAATTCATTTCACAACTAACTGGCATTGATTGGTTAGAGCCGAAACAAATTGTTGAATTGAAAGATGGTCAGGAATTCGAATTAGTTGGGATGAAATTCAAGGCGATACATGCGCCAGGGCACACCAAGGGTTCGGTCATGTTCTCAGTAGACAATGAAGTTCTTATTTCAGGCGATGTACTTTTCGCGGGGTCGATAGGTCGTACCGATCTACCTGGTGGTTCATGGGATTCGATGCAACGATCACTGCGAGAGAAGGTGCTGCCGCTGTCAGATGAGTTACAAGTCTTGCCCGGACACGGTCCAGAGACCTCAATCGGACGAGAAAGAAAATACAATCAGTTCCTATTAGAGTTGCAAAAATAGCAGTTCAGGAGCGAAATGAACTTTCAAGCACCTAAGGGTGTAAGCGAATATGTGCCGCCTCGGGCGGCGCTCTTCGAGTTCGTTCGCGACCGTTTATGCGCACCGGCGAAATCCGCTGGATATAAATATATGGAGCTGCCAGTCTTTGAAGATACTGCGCTCTTTGCTCGAGGTGTTGGCGAATCTACCGACATCGTAACCAAAGAGATGTATACCTTTGAAGATCGTGGAGGTAGATCGATCACGTTAAGACCAGAGGGAACTGCTGGTGTCATGCGTGCGGTGATCGAACATGGTTTAGATAGAGGACAGTTACCAGTCAAGGCGTTGTATGCCGGCGCATATTTCCGCGCGGAAAGACCACAGAAGGGTCGCTATCGTCAGTTCTATCAAGTTGGTATCGAGGCGATCGGATTAGATGATCCATTAATTGATGCCGAAGTAATCTGGTTGGCCGATCAAGCATTTAAGAATATTGGTCTCAAAGATTATCGACTTGAAATTACCTCACTCGGAGATAGCGAATCTAGAACTGCTCATCGCAAGGAGCTTTTGAAGTTCTATGAAACTTTGAATTTAGACGAAGCGACTGCTGAGCGCGCTAAGTTAAACCCGCTACGACTATTTGACGACAAGCGACCAGAGATGATCTCTGCGATGGCTAAAGCGCCAGTACTACTTGATTTCCTAACCGATAATTCGCGTGATCATTTCGCAAAAGTAAGAAGTTACTTGGACGAACTTGGGGTCAAATATCAACTAAACCCGAGATTGGTTCGCGGTTTCGATTATTACACCGGCACCACTTTCGAATTCATTCATGAAGGTTTAGGTGCGCAATCTGCGATTGGTGGCGGCGGGCGCTATGACAAATTGATGTCCGAACTTGGCGGACAGGATCTCTCCGGAATAGGTTGGGGATTGGGCGTTGATCGAACTATCTTGGCGGCAGAGGTCGAAGGCGTGATTCCTTCGAATCTTGGTAATCCGGATCTGTTCATAATTCCGTTAGGTGGAACACAGTCCAACGCATTGAAGATAGCCACCGAGATTCGAAATTCCGGAAAGGTCGTCGAGTTGGCTTTCGGTGAGAGAGCGCTCAAAGGCGCGATGAAAGCTGCCGATAAATCAGGTGCGAAATTCGTGATCGTTCTCGGTGAGAATGAGGTTGCTTCAGGGTCGGTAGAACTAAAAACCATGGAAACCGGTGAAGTAAAGACCGTTAGAATTAGCGAACTTATAAATTGCCTCTGACAGACCTATAACGGGCCAAAACGGGCAATAAGCGGCAATAACAGGAAAGAGCGATGCTACGAACACATGGCGCAGGGGAACTGCGCGCCTCTAACGTTGGACAGATTGTCGTACTCACAGGATGGGTCGCGCGCCGTCGCGATCATGGTGGTGTGGCATTCATAGATTTACGAGATGGCAGCGGCTGGTGCCAAGTTGTGATCAACGACGAAGCGACTGCTGGATCTTTACGTGCTGAATGGTGTTTAAAGATCGTCGGAGAGGTAATTGCACGTCCGGCGGGCTCAGAAAATATCAAAACCCCAACTGGCGCAATCGAAGTAGTCGCCAAAGAAGTAGTCGTTTTATCCGAGGCAGCACCACTTCCTTTCCCAGTTGATTCTGGCGATGATGTAGATGTCTCTGAGGAAGTTCGTTTACGTTATCGGTACTTGGATTTGCGCCGCGAAGTTCCAGCTACCAATTTACGCTTGCGCTCAAAGGTCACCTCAGTTATTCGTCGCATTATGGAGCAAGAGAATTTTTACGAGATTGAAACTCCTTACCTAACTCGATCCACCCCAGAAGGCGCACGTGATTTCTTGGTTCCAGTCCGTCTGCAACCAGGCTCTTGGTATGCCTTGCCGCAATCGCCGCAACTTTTCAAACAATTACTAATGGTCGCCGGAATGGAACGTTACTACCAGATCGCGCGTTGCTTCCGAGATGAGGATTTCCGAGCCGATCGCCAACCAGAATTTACCCAGTTGGATATCGAGATGTCCTTCATTGATCAAGAAGATATCTTGGCGCTAATTGAAAAACTTCTAGTACAAATTTGGGGCGAAGTTAAGAACTACGAGATCAAATTACCGATCCCGCGCATGACCTATAAGGACGCCATGGATCTCTATGGTTCTGACAAACCAGATCTTCGATTCGGTAATCAATTGGTAGAGATGACTGAATTTTTCAAAGATACCTCGTTCAGGGTATTCCAAGCACCTTATGTTGGCGCAGTTGTAATGCCAGGCGGCGCTGATTCGCCACGTCGCGAATTAGATGCTTGGCAAGATTGGGCTAAAGCGCGTGGTGCAAAGGGTCTTGCATATATCTTGGTTCAATCAGATGGCGTGCTTGGTGGACCAGTTGCAAAGAATCTCTCCGAGAAGGAACTTGCCGAAGTTGCAACCAAAGCCGGCGCTAAACCTGGCGATGCAATCTTCTTTGCCGCAGGTAATCGCGCCGAATCGCAAGCGCTTCTTGGTGCAGCTCGCCTTGAGATCGGTCGCCGATGCAATCTGATCGATGAGAGCAAATGGGAATTCTTATGGGTCGTAGATGCCCCGATGTTCGAACCAACTGAGAATGGTGGCTGGACCGCGGTGCATCATCCATTTACCGGGCCAAAGCCTGATTTTGCAGAGAGTTTTAAATCAGATCCGGCCAACGCGTTGGCATATGCATATGACATCGTCCTTAACGGAACCGAACTTGGTGGTGGATCGATTCGTATCCACGATCAAAAGATGCAACGAGATGTATTTGAGGTTATCGGATTAACCGCAGAAGAGGCGCAGAGCAAATTTGGATTTCTACTCGAAGCTTTTCAATACGGTCCGCCACCACACGGAGGTTTGGCAATCGGAATCGATCGACTCTGTGCGTTACTTGCTGGCGCCGATTCGATTCGAGAAGTAATCGCATTTCCTAAGACCGCTTCTGGTGGTGATCCATTAACTGGTGCACCTACACCGATTACTCCGGCACAACGTAAAGAGGCCGCGATTGATTTTGTACCTGAACCAGAGAGTAAATAATGTTTCAAACTCGTAACAATAGCGCGCGGTTGGTAGCCGTGCTATTGGTTTTGCCATTACTTACTGGACTTACTGCACTGACTGCATGCACACCGTCCAAGCAATATGCCGGCAATAAGAAAGATGGGGCGTTCTTTGCGGTACCTAATGGTTGGCGCGAGATCAGCAATGCATCCTTAAACAAAGAAGAGGGCAACACAAAGAATCAAAGCGATTTGGACCGACTCTCGATGGTCACCTATCAAGTGGGCTATACCACCAGCAAGACTTTAACCGCGCGTGAAGTCTTCCAGTTGGCGCCCACAAAAGAACCAGTGATCTTCGCAAGATTCAGAGATCTATTTCCAGAAGAGCGAAACGCGATTAGTTTTAATCTATTACGTGATGTGATCCTGCCAGTTACCTCTTATGTAGATGGCACCAAGACCAATGATCGTAATTTCCAATTGATTGATGACCAAGAAATAGTCCAAAAGGGCGGTCGTGGCGTCAACCTGGTTTATAGCTTTGATTACGACGGCGTAAATGAGACCATCAATCAAACCGCGCTTTATTCAAATGATCAAAATAAGATCTATATATTCATTGTGCGCTGTTCGACCGAGTGTTATAACAAGAATATTAAAAATCTAGACCAGATTGTTAAATCCTTCACGGTAAGGGGAGCCCGATGAGTCAACAATCCAGAAGCGCGAACAATCAGAACACTAGTCGTAAGCGCGATTCAGAACGCCGCACCCGAGTACACCTCTCGTTATTTGACCGCATCAAGTTCATTTTTCTCTTTGCGCTAACTTATCTCATTTTAGTTTGGGCTTTACTCTCTGAAAATCCTTTGTATAGCGTAAGTGATGCCGCGTTAGAGATTTCGAAGAAGCACGTTTGGCTCTTCTGGTTAGCGGCAATTGAAGTATTAAGACAAATTCATTTCTTAATTTCAGAATTTATCTCGCCGTATCACCGAATGTGGCAGTGGTACTTCAAGAGCGTGGATCGAGTAATCCACCTAATATCGGATTGGAATCGCTATCGAATTGCACGTGTAGTCCGCGTTCTACTTTGGGTAACACTTCTTTCGGTTATCTTGGGTGCGGTTTATAAATTACCTCCTGCGCAAGCTTTGTTTATGGCGCCACAAGCGCTCTGGTCGGCGCTACCGATGTTGGCACAATTGGCCTTTGCAATTGTTTTTATCTTGATCCAGTTCGTAGCAATGTTCTGGTTCTTAAGTCGCGGTGGCATCGATACCTATTTTCCTGATGATATAAACACGCGTTTTAGCGATGTTTGGGGACAGGATCACGTGGTAGAACGCATTCGCGA
>CAWULI010000012.1:0-14301 GCA_963923155.1 uncultured bacterium | reverse complement strand
TTTCCGCCGACATTTAGCTGATAAGTGCGATCTACGTGCACACCACGATCCTGGAAGAGTTTGGTCATGATGCGGTGGGTAATTGTCGCGCCTACCTGAGACTTGATGTCATCGCCGACGATTGGGATGCCAGCGTCGCGGAACTTCTTCTCCCATACTGGGTCAGAAGCTATAAATACTGGAAGGGCATTTACGAAGGCGCAACCAGCGTCGATTGCGCATTGCGCGTAGAACTTAGCGGCTTCTTCGGAACCAACTGGTAGATAGCAGATCAGAACATCAACTTTGTGCGCTTTAAGAGACGCGACGATATCGATTTCTGGTGCCTTTGATTCTTGGATAGTTTCTTTGTAATAACGACCAAGTCCATCAAGGGTCTTGCCACGCTCTACGACCACGCCACTCTTTGGCACATCGCAGAACTTGATGGTGTTGTTCTCGGAAGCCCAAATTGCATCAGTTAGATCCAATCCGACTTTTTTCGCATCAACATCATAAGCTGCGACGAACTTGACGTTATTGATGTGGTATCCACCAACAACAGCGTGCATGAGACCTGGTATCTCTTGGTCTGGCTTTGCGTTCTTGTAGTACTCGACACCTTGCACTAATGAGTTGGCGCAGTTTCCAACGCCAACAATCGCGACACGAATATCGCCGGGTGCAGTATTAATTGTCATTAGTTTCCTTTGTTTATCTTTTCTTACTTACTCTCAGTTTGAATCAACTCTTCCAGCCAAGCGATCTCTCGTTCGGCTGATTCCAGAGAGTGACGACGCCACTCCTCTAGATATTTATCAAGGCCCATGCCATCTCGTTGAAGTTCTGAACGAAGTAGCTCGGCCTTCTCCTTAAGGCGACGGTGGCGTCCCTCAAGAATTCTTAATCGGTTATGTGATGATGTTGCGCCAAAGAATGCAAAGCGCGCTTCAAAACCGTCGTCATCCCATGAATCTGGATTAACGGCATCGGATAATTGTGCAAAACGCTTCTGCCCTGCCTTGGTGATGGTGTAAATAATTCGCGAGCGCCGGGTGCTGGAATCCACTGACTCTGCAATCAAACCGGCTGCAAGCATTCTGCGAAGTTGCGGGTAGAGCACGCTAAATGAGAGCGCTCTAAATGGTCCGTAAATTGCCGAGAGGCGCTTACGGATCTCATAGCCATGTAGCGAGGATTGGCTAAGTAGGCCAAGGAGGGTGAACTCCAGGGTCTCGGCCTTAGATCGCATGCTTTCCTCACAAATCGCTTGCTCTACTGTTTATGCTTATTTGATATATCGTATCGATATATCGGCGCGTAATCTAACCCGATATATTTAAAAAAGCCAATCAAAAGCCAGAAAGTGCCCCTTTTGGGCGTGTTGCACACATGTGAGCCTTACCACCTGCGCCTACCCTTAAACATCCCCATTTACTCGACTATTTATTTACTACTTATTTGGAAAGGTCCTTAATGTCTCTACTTAGTTGGAAGCTCCATGGCGATGGCAAGAGCGTTGCTGCAGGAGATGTGGTTTCAACAGATGAACGTTTAACCTGGCCACGCACCATCGGTGTTGGCTTACAACATATCGCCGCGATGTTCGGCGCGACCTTCTTGGTCCCAATCATCACCGGCTTCCCGCCAACTACCACGCTCTTCTTCTCAGGTATCGGCACCTTACTCTTCTTAACCATTACCAAAAATCGCGTGCCAAGTTACTTGGGCTCTTCCTTTGCATTCTTAGCCCCGATCGCTGGAGCAATGGGTGCAAATAAAGATTTCGGAGCAGCGCTTGGTGGCGTAGTCGTCACTGGTGTGATCTTGGCGCTTGTCGGTATGGCAGTTAAAGCCGCCGGAACCGGATGGATCAATTGGTTATTACCACCAGTTGTAACCGGAACTATCGTCATGGTGATCGGATTAAATCTTGCTGGCGCTGCAAAAGGCAACGTATCTAAGGGCCCACTTGATGCAATTGTTACCTTGGTTGCGATTGGTTTGATCGCTGCCCTATCCAAAGGTTTCATGTCTCGCATCAGTATCTTCCTTGGCATATTCGTTGGTTATCTATTCGCTGCAGTTCGTGGCGATGTTAATTTCGATGGCGTAAAAGCTGCTAAGTGGTTTGCGATGCCAGATTTCACAACCCCAACATTTAATGGCAGCGCGATCGTGCTCTTCTTACCAGTGGTTTTAGTTTTGATCGCGGAGAACGTGGGACACGTTAAAGCGGTTTCAACAATGACTGGAAAGAATCTAGATGATGCGATGGGCGATGCGCTTATGGCAGATGGTCTTGCAACCACTATCGCGGGAATTGGCGGCGGTTCAGGAACCACTACCTATGCTGAAAATATCGGCGTAATGGCCGCGACTCGCGTCTATTCAACGGCGGCTTATTGGATCGCAGGTATCGGTGCAATCCTGTTAGGTCTAGTTCCAAAATTCGGCGCGATTCTTAGTGCAACTCCAGTAGGTGCTCTCGGCGGTGCTGGCACTGCGCTCTTTGGAATGATCGGCATCTTGGGTGCACGTATCTGGATCGATAATCACGTCGATTTCACCAACTCAATCAATCTAATCGTGGCCGCTTCAGCGCTAATTATCGGAATCTCCGATATGTCATGGAGCGCTGGCAAATACACCTTTAGCGGAATCATCAACGCGACCTTGGTAGCAGTCTTAGGAACCATGATTCTTAATGGCTTAGCCAAATCACGTAGTTAGATAGAAATATCTAAATAACTCAAATAGCTTAAATAACTTAATAGAATCACGACATGGTTATCCCGTCGAGATTATTTGAATATGCCATCGCGGCCTATTTGATAATCCTGGCGCCAGGTCCCTCGGTCCTCTTTATCGTGGCCCGAGCGATCTCCTGGGGCAAGAAGATCGCAGTTGCGACTGCGGCGGGAAATGTCAGCGGTTCATTTGTATTAGCGACGCTCACTGCGCTCGGGATCGGTCCGATCTTGCAGCGCAGTGAGCTTGCTTATGTCGCGGTGCAATGGGGCGGCGGACTCTATTTGATGTATTTGGGTTTCGACGCAATTAAAAAGCGCGCAGTTCATGCCGATGAGATGACCGATACCAGTGGTGGTAAACCTTCGGTTTTACGAACTTGGCGTGAGGGTTTTGTGGTCGGAGTTTTAAATCCCAAAGCGATCGTCTTCTATGCCGCGGTCTGTCCGCAATTTATCGATCGCGAACGTGGACACGTAACCTGGCAGCTCTGGTTTCTGGGATTGGTCTTCTGTGTTATTGCGTTAATTAGCGATGGTTCTTGGGGACTGCTTGCTGGTCAAGCGCGCGAATGGTTGTCATCTGATAAAAGTAGATTGGAAAAGTTACGTGCCGGTGGCGGTGGCGTAATGATTTTCTTAGGCATCCTCATCATTATCCAGGCGGTAACTCAAGGAATGGCAAAATGATTAAACCGGCAACACCTACCCGATCAACGATTCGTCCATCTGATCTCACCTTTGGACTCTCTACCTGTAGACGTTGTCTATGGATCTTCTATTGGTTCAAAGTTCAAGCACCTATGGTGATGCCGCTGGTTTCGACGCTGGCAGATCAACAAGAGAAGTTATTTCAAGGCGCAACTTTGCGCGACATCGATCCTTCTTTAGGCGATGGCAAGATCACTAAATGGGGTCAATTCATAAATAGCGCCAAGATCAAAGTAAATAACGAGGAAACTAGATGGCGCTTTTACGGCAAATACGACATCTTGGGCGAGAACTCCGATGGCTCACTTGCAATCATCGATTGCAAAGTTTCAGATTCCGATCGCGATAGCGCGGCGCATTACGCGCCACAACTAGAGGCATATGCATTCTCTTTAGAAAATCCTGCAGTCGGAACAGGTCAACGCGTCGACAGCATGGGTCTCTTGGTCTGGAATCCCGATCATGCCGAAGCAGATGGCTTCAAAGTTAGACAGAAATATGTTCCGGTACCACGCGATACTGCACGATTTAATGCGTTGGTCGAAGATTTGATCACGATGCTCGAAGGCGATTTACCCGAAAGCGGAGTGGATTGCCAAACTTGTAAGTTCTTAATTGCGCGCAATGCGCTCTAGCAATTAAGAATTACTCTTCGTCCTCAGAAATCTCACTCTTTCGCTTTGAAGCGTAGATATCTACATACTCTTGACCTGACATGCTTTGAATTTTTCGCATGATCTCATCGGTCGCATCGCGCAAGAGATTCATATCGGTGGAGTCCCCGGTGAAATACATTGGTTCGCCGAATTCCATACGAACTCGTTTAATCTTCGGGATCAATTTTCCAGTCGGTTGAATTTGATGGGTATTAAACATCGCAACTGGAATTACCGGTGCACCGGATTCCATCGCAAGGCGTGCAATACCGGTACGTCCTTTATATAGACGACCATCTGGCGATCTGGTTCCCTCTGGATAAATACCTAAGCAATCTCCTTCGGCCAGGATCTTTAGCCCGGTTAATAGCGCCGCTTCAGAGCGACGACCACCGCTTCGATCAACCGGTACCTGTCCAAGTGCGATGAAGGTCAATTTTTGGATCAAACCTTTGGCGCCAGGTGCGGTGAAATATTCGGATTTCGCTAGGTAAGTAACTTTGCGCGGCACGACAAGTGGCATGAAGATCGAATCACTAAATGAAAGATGGTTGCTGGCCAAAATACAGGGACCGGTCGCCGGGACATGGCGTAAGCCTTTTACCTTTGGACGAAAGGCGAGCAAAAGAATCGGCGTAAGAAAAGCGCGCAGCGTCGTGTATGGAAGCTTCGTAGGTATTTCCGCCACGAGGTAAGTATGCCACTCTTAGACACATGAGCATTAAGTGGGGAATCTTAGGAACAGGCGGAATCGCGCACGAATTTGCGCGAGATGTTCGTGAATATACTGAGATGGAGATCGCAGCAGTTGGTTCTCGTTCGCTGGAAAAAGCTCGGCAATTCGAGTTAGCGCAGACTGCATTCGGTAGCTATGAGGAATTAGTTAATTCTGATGTCGACGCGATTTATGTCGCAACACCACATCAATTACATTGCGAGAATACTTTGTTGGCATTTAACGCTGGGAAACCGGTGCTTTGTGAGAAACCATTTGCGGTTTCCGCATTTGAAGCAAGTCAGATGATCGAAGGCGCTAAATCAAATAATTTATTGTTAATGGAGGCGATGTGGAGTCGCTATCTACCTCATTATCAAAAGATCCGTGAACTATTACCGCACTTGGGAGAGATTCAGTCCGTTATTGCAGATCATGGACAGGCGCTGACACACATCAAGAGATTAATGGATCCAAACTACGCCGGGGGCGCGCTACTGGATCTTGGCATCTATCCGATCTCATTGATCTATATGGTCCTTGGCAAACCTGACCGCATTACAGCGCGCGGAACTCTTCATAACGGTGTAGATGCAAATACCAGCGCTATCTTTGAATACGAAGGCGGTGCGCAGGCAATTCTAAATACCAATCTGATCGTGAAGAGCGAAACATCGGCGACCATCTCGGGAAGCAAGGCGCGCATCGAGATAACCGGAGAGTTCTATCGCCCAACTTCGATGCGTGTGGTCTACCAAGATGGGTCAATTAAAGAATTTAAGAATGAATATCGCGGCCATGGCCTACGTGAACAAGCAATCTACTTCGAGAAGTTATTAATCGGCGGCAAGAAAGAGAGCGATTTGTTACCACTCTCTGAGAGTCTTTCAATTATGCAGACTATGGATGAGATTCGCAGCCAAATTAGCTTGCGCTATCCCTTTGAAGATTAACTTCTAGCCAAATCTGCAACCCCAACTAAACCAGCGTCATTACCTAAAGTAGCGGCAACTATCTTTGGTGATGGATGTTTGCCAGCAAAAGGCATCTTTCGCTCCATCGCTTCACGCGTTGGATTTAACAAAATCTCTCCGGCATCCACCACTCCGCCACCGATCACAACTAAAGCTGGATCCAAGATGACTGCAAGCGATGCGATACCAGCACCTAACCATTGCGCAGTGGTATTAAATGCGGCAAGCGCAACAACATCACCAGCACGAGCTGCTTCGGTGACATGGCTACCTTTCAATCCATCCAATGTGCCATCGCCAAGAGCCAATAGATTTCGCGCTAAATCAGGCGTTGCGGCAACCGCTTCACGGACATGGCGCATCAATCCGCTGCCAGATGCATATTGTTCAAAGCAACCGCGCGCACCACAACCACATAAATGTCCCTCTGGAACCACGCGCATATGTCCGATCTCGGCGGCAGTGCCAAATGCACCACGATGTAATCTGCCATCTACGACGATGCCGCCACCGATTCCGGTACCAACAGTTAACATCAACATGTTGCTTTCACCACGACCGGCGCCAAAGACCGCTTCGCCCCAAGCCGCAGCATTAGCGTCGTTTTCAATCACGACTTTAGTGCCGATTAATTTAGTTAATTCATCGTCTAAATTAACGCCATTCCAATCTGCGATATTTGGCGTTGCCAACATCGTCTTTCGATCGGAAGAGACAAATCCGGCTGCGGAAACGCCAACGGCGCTTATCTTGTGATCACGCATCAGTTCTAACGCAACCTCAGCTATGGTTTTGGTTAATTCAAATCCACCTTGGCGAGGAGTATCTCGGCGTGCTTTTTGAATGATCGCTCCGCTTTCATCAACGACACCGCCTAATACCTTGGTGCCACCAACATCAACGCCGATAGTTAACGACATTTAGGTAGATTAACCTTCAACCTTCTCTTTTAGCTCATCAAGCGCAGCCTTTATAGTTGATAATTCGGCGCTTTGTAGCATCGGTTTCGGAACTGGCATCGATACATCGGTCTCTAATTCGTAAGTAACTTCGGTCTCGCTACCCGCACTTTTAACAATATAAGTGCCATCCATTTGAGTTAATAGATCTGCATCAACTAAGGAGAAACTAACCTTCTCCGGCGCACCGCTCCAGTCATATTCAAGAGTCGGCTTATCACGCAGCATCCCGGCTTCGATGGTCAATTGAATACGAACTGGGCGACCCTGGTCATCGCTACTTTCGACCTTTGCAGCCTTAATGGTCTTAGACCAAGTTGGATAGTTGGCGATATCGAATAAAACCGCGCGAACCTCATCGGCGCCGGCCTCGATCATGATTTTTGAGCTACTCATGGGCGGAAGGCTACCTCAACGAGCAGAAGTGCCTACCAATTACCGCATACCTTCGCTAGCGTATTACTCATGAACGAAATCACGATTCCACCTTTGATACCTGCCGCGACCGCCGGAAACTTAACCAATCTAATTGCAGAGCGCGCTTGGTTCGAACCTAATCGCGTGATCATGTCGAGACCGGTCGGAGAAGGTTGGGCGCAAGTTACTGCGCGCGAGGTCGAAACCGAAGTACGTGAAGTCGCAAAAGGTTTGATAGCAGCTGGTATTCAATTTGGTGATCGCGTCGGATTGATGTCACGCACTAGATATGAATGGACCATTTTGGATTTTGCGATCTGGTATGCCGGCGCAATCACTGTTCCGATTTATGAAACTTCATCTGCTGAACAAATCGACTGGATCCTAAATGATTCTGGTGCAGTTGGATTGATCGTAGAGACACCTACAAATCGCGAATTGGCACAGAGCGTGTTACCTGGACATACCAAGCACGTTTGGACCATCACTGAAGATGCGCTCGGCATTTTACGAAATACCGGAAAGCATATTGGTGATGAAGAGATCGAACGTCGTCGTAGCGCGCTAAAACCTGAGCATTTAGCTACCTTGATCTACACCTCAGGAACCACGGGAAAACCAAAAGGTGTTCAACTAACACACGGAAATTTCTTGGCAGAGTGTGGCAATGTCGTTAATGGTGCATCGGATCTCTTCTTAAAGCCTGGTGGCTCGACGCTTCTATTCCTACCTGTTGCGCACGTTTTCGGAAGAATGGTTCAGATTGGTGCAATCCACGCCGGTTTACATATGGCTCACTGCGCCGATGTCGCAGGTCGACTATTACCGGATTTGGCTTCTTTTAAACCAACCTTCGTATTAGCAGTGCCGCGTATCTTTGAAAAGGTTTACAACGGTGCTGCCGCGAAGGCTGAAGCTGGCGGCAAAGGAAATATCTTTAATAAAGCAGTTGATGTTGCAATCAAATTTAGCCAAGCCCAAGATGCTGGGCGGGTTTCACCGATTTTGAAAATTAAACACACGCTGTTTGATGCATTGGTCTATAAGAAGATTCGCCACACTCTTGGTGGAAATGTGGAAGCCGCAATCAGCGGTGGCGCCGCACTTGGGTCAAGACTCGGACACTTTTATCGTGGTGCAGGAATTAGGGTTCTCGAAGGTTACGGATTAACAGAAACCACTGCAGGTGCGACTTTAAATTTAACTACCGCACAGAAAGTCGGTTCGGTAGGTAAACCAATTCCAGGCACATCTGTACGCATCAATCCAGATGGTGAAATCTTGATTAAAGGTCCGATTGTCATGAAGGGCTATTGGCAGAACGATGCGGCAAACCAAGAAGTTTTCGAAGGCGAATGGTTCAAATCTGGTGACATCGGTGAGATAGATAAAGATGGCTTCTTAACTATTACTGGCCGCAAAAAGGAATTGATTGTTACCGCTGGTGGAAAGAATGTCGCACCTGCAGTTCTCGAAGATCGCCTCCGTGCCCACCCGCTAGTTTCGCAATGCATGGTGGTCGGTGATAACCAGCCATATATCGCAGCACTGGTCACAATAGATACCGATGCGCTTAAGACTTGGATTACGAACAATAAAAAAGAGGGGGCATCCCTATCTGATTTAACACGCGACCCTGATTTGATTGCTGTCATCCAAACAGCGGTCGATGAGGCCAATAAGGCGGTAAGTCGTGCAGAATCTATTCGTAAGTTCATCATCCTTGATAAAGATTTCACATTGGCCGGCGGCCAATTAACCAACAAGTTATCGGTTAAGCGCCATGTCGTCGCCAAGGAATTCGCAAAGGAGATTGCAAAGCTCTACCAGGATTGAGCTGGCTAGGGATCTACATGATTCCCTTGCCCAAGATCTTGTCTCCATTGGTTTTCAAATTGATCTGCTAATTGCAGAGATACCTCTGGAATTTCGCCGCGAAGCGCGCGAGGTTCGTTTTGCAGTCAATGAAGCGATAAATAAAGTTCGCCAAGAGCTCTTTAACTTGCGCCAAATTGAGCAATCAGATCAAGCTCAATTGCAAAAGCAAGCAAACCCGTTGCAATTAGAGGTTCAAGGTGATGTCAGTTCTCTCACCAAATCACAGCGCAGAATCGTCGATGAATTAGTTCGCAACGCTGCCACCCATTCCAAAGGCCATCGCATCACCGTTGAGATAAGTCATTGCAAGATCGTGGTCTCTGATGATGGCCAAGGCTTGCACGGAATCTCAGAGTTGGTAGAAGAGTTAGGTGGGGCGCTCTCCATAACTTCTACCTCAAACGGAACTAAAGTGGAGATCGATCTGCCATGAGATTACTTGTAATTGATGACCATCAAATTGTCAGAGAAGGAATAGCAAATATCGCGCGTCGTGAAGGTATTGATATCGTCGGCGAAGCTGACACTAAAGAATCAGCCATCGCCGCGATCGCGGAAGCAAATCCCGATGTAATCACCGTGGATCTATCACTACCCGACGGCAGTGGTTTAGAGATTGTGAAATGGGCTAGACGCAACAGCCAAAAGATCGGCATCGTGGTGATTTCGATCTTGGATGATGATGCCAATTTGCTTGCCAGCATGAACGCGGGTGCCAGTGGGTTTATCTCGAAGACCTCTCCCCTTGATGAGATCATCTCCGCGATACACAGCGCTTACAAATCACCGCTCTCATTTACCAGCAAAGGTTTGGTGCGCGCGATCAATTCCAGGTTATTTCGCGCCACCTTAACTGGTCGCGAATTAGAGATCTTGGCGCTACTGCCAAGCGGGCTTAATGGTGATGAATTAGCGAGAGAACTATTTATTACCCCAGCAACTTTGAAGACGCATTTGAATTCAATCTACCGAAAATTACAGGTACGAAATAGATCTGGCGCCGTCTCTGAAGCTAAGCGCCGCGGACTAATCGCACAAACTTAGTTGCCCAGATTTTCCAATCCCAAGTAGCTACTGCCCACTCGCGACCTGCGCGGCCCATCGCTTCGCGATCGCCTGAGAGTAATTGGATCGCACTGTCAGCGATCTGATTTACATCGGTGCCATCAACTACTAATCCTGTTTTCCCCGGCAGCACTGCATCAGGTGCGCCACCAGAATCTCCACCGAGTACCGGCAGGCCACAAGCGCTAGCCTCTAAATAAACGATGCCTAAGCCTTCGACTTCGAGCCCTGCTAACCGAGATCTAGAAGGCATCGCAAAGATATCGCCTATGCAGATGTATTTGGCGAGCTCTTCATACTGAACTCGACCGACGAAAGTCACGTGTGATTGCAAATCTAACCTTTTGATCATCTGTTCTAATTTGCTTTGAAAGGAACCAGAGCCAACAAATAACAGATGCGCGTTTGGTCGCGCTTTCAAAATCGAAGGTAGCGCCTCGATCAATTTATCTTGGCCTTTTCGTGGGACCAAACGCCCTACCGAAACAATCACTTCTTTTTCTTTTAATCCAAGCGAATTTCGTAATTCACTTGCGTCAACGGGTTTAAATTTTTCAGTATCGATTCCTGGTGCGATCTGCACCATCAAATCCCTAGCCTTAGCGCTAATCCCTTTGCTGATCTCACGTTTGGTGTAATCGCCCAGGTAAGTTAAATGATCTACCGAGTTGCCAATCAACCGCATCAAAAGGCTAAATGGAAATACTTTGGCCCACCAAACTTCGTGTCCATGTGTTAGCGCGACCTTTCGTTTTACCGGAAGCAGCTTTCCCATCAAGGCAAGCGGTGCCGCCGCACCAAAGACCACCGCTTCCGGTTTATGTTGATCTATTACTTTACGAACTTGTCGAATTACTCTGGGGGTCGGCAACAACATCTTGCTGCGATCGCGATAAACAGCTACTCCGTAATCGGCCAACCAGGTTGCATCATATGAACTGGTATCGCCTTGTTGTGAGGTGTAAACGACGATTGAGTTCTTTGGGAAACGTTCAATCAAACCATGTACGAAAGTCTCGATGCCGCCAGCCCGTGGACCGAAATCATTGGTGACAAATAATGTAACCGACACCTTGTAACCCTACTATTCCTCTGATTGTTCTTCTAACTCCCTTGATAATTGCACTACCATTCATGAGTGCATACCGTAGCCACGCTAGTTATGGGGCTTGATGGTTCCACCTCCAAAGATGGCTCCTCTGCTGGAGTATCAACAAATACCGACCGCGAACGCTTCTTAAAGCGCCGCCGCGAATTCGATTGCATAATCATCGGTGGCAATACCGCCAGAAATGAGCGATATTCATTTACCCCGTGCCCTTTGGTAGTAATTTCGCGAAATCCATCAAATATCTTGATCACCAATCCAAATGCAGTTTGGTGGACCCTAGAACCAAAGTTGGCGCTCGAGAAAGCGCGCCGCGAATTCGGTCCCGATATCTTGATTGAAGCTGGCCCCGGTCTGCTTAATCAATTTTTGTCTTTAGGACTCGTTGATCAATTGGAGATCTCGGTTACTCCGATTACCGGCGGACAGGATCTCATTAATCTAAATGATGCACTTCGGGGTTTTGAAATTACCAATGATGAAACTATCGAAGAGACTAGATTCGTTACGGCTAGAAAGCGCTAATTAAAGCGACGCCGGCAATAGCCGATAGCGCACCAAAGTATTGAAACTTATGTAAACGTTCGTGCAGAAATAGAGCAGCAAGCATCACGGTAAAGGCCGGATAGAGCGCTCCTAATACCATTGAGATCGCAACCGGCCCGATATGAACTGCCAATCCCAAGGTGGCATTTGCAGCAAAATCTGCGATACCGACAAAGATCAATGAAGGTAATTGTGGTCGACCCAAACCGCCAAAACCTTTCTTTCGAATCGCGATGGCGATTGTTACAAATGCAGTTGCGATACGCATGCAGACCATCGTCAATATCGGCGCCTCTTTCGCGCCAATCGCCATGAATGAAAGCGCAGTTCCAAAACCAAGCGCGGCACCGAAAGCTAAGGCTAATGGTCTAAGCGAGAAACCTTGCGAGAATTCCGGGCCGCTAGTTAAGAATGCGCCAAGTAAAGCAAGCGCACATCCAATTGCGCGGCCGGTACTTAAAGTCTCGCCACCAACTAATGCGATACTCATTGGAATCAGAGTTGATAAAGAGCTGATTGGCGAAACTACGCCCATCTTGCCGGTTGATAAACCAGCATACAAACAAATTAAACCTACATAACCGCACAAACCGGCTGCGGCGCCAGATAGAAAGATCTTCCAAGTAATTTCCGTCTCGCCGACGATAATCACTAACGCTGCACCGAAAACCAAGCTGATTAATTGAGTTGCCCCTAAGACACTGATAGCTGGAAAGCGTTTTGAGATCCGACCACCTTCGAAATCAGATGAACCCCATAACGCAGCAGATAACAACGCTAAAAGGCTGGCCATGTGGGCGAACCTACCTCAAACGCTTGCCAAATATCCCAATTAAATGATTTATCTTTGAGAAAATTAAGCCATGAACGAGGAGCAATTTCATAAAGTAACCTCGCTACTTAGCGCATTCAAACCAAGAGTAGAGATAACTCTTGATGTAATTCCGGCACCTCAGAAATTAGCAAAGTTCGCTTTTGCACTAAGCGCTGACGTATCAAATGGATTGCCAGGCGATAACGAAAAAGAATTAGCCAATGGCCGCTTTGTGATCTTGCACGAACCAGGTGGCCAGGAGACTTGGGAAGGCGAATTCCGCTGCGTTACCTATTTAAATGCCGATTTAGATCGCACCGAAGCTGAAGATCCAACGTTGCCAGAACATGGTTGGAATTGGTTATTGAAAGCTTTGGATGAGAATGGTTGCGATTATGCCGCGCCAAGTGGCACGGTGACTCGCGCGATCAGCCATTCATTTGGAAAGTTATCAACCGATTCAGATGGTGGCGATATTGAGATTCGCGCATCTTGGTCCCCGACAATTACACGAGCAGAAGATCTAGTTGGACATCTGCAAGCCTGGTGCAATCTCTTAGCTGAGATCGCATATCTACAACCACTTCCTGAAGGGGTCGCCTCTTTTCGCAAATGAATTCTCAAGTAAATTCTGGTGATGTACCAGAAGCGGAGAATTCACCAACGCCGCTTTTAGCACCAGCGGGTGGCGTTCCTGAATTAATCGAAACTGAAGCAGCGCTAACTAAAGCGCTGCAAGAAATAGCCGCAGGCACTGGTCCCATCGCAGTAGATGCCGAGCGCGCCAGCGGTTATCGCTACTCCGCCCGCGCCTATCTAATCCAGATTAAACGAAACTCGCACATATATTTAATAGATCCAATTCCGTTCATGGAATCCAAATTAGTGAAAGAGTTAAACGCGATTTTGCAAAGTGATGAAGTAATCCTTCATGCATCCACTCAAGACCTGCCATGTTTGCGCGAATTTGGCTTAAACCCCAAGCGCCTATTTGACACCGAATTAGGAGCGAGAATCGCTGGTTTGCCGCGAGTTGGTCTTGGCCCGCTCTGCGAATATTTCTTCAATGTCTCCCTTGCCAAAGAGCATTCTGCTGTCGATTGGTCGCTTCGGCCTTTACATGGCGATTGGTTGAATTACGCCGCGCTAGATGTCGAGCTATTAATCGAGATGCGCGAGAAGTTGATCACCCTACTTACCGAGCAAGGCAAACTTGATTGGGCCTACCAGGAGTTTGAGAACATCTTGAATGCACCACCGCCACCACCGCGCGAGGATCCGTGGCGACGTACTTCAGGGATGCATAAGGTGCGAAAGCGCGAACAGATGGCGGTAGTGCGTGAACTCTGGCAGGCACGAGATGCGATTGCGCAACGTGAAGATATCGCTCCAGGTCGTTTGCTTTCGGATAACGCGATCACCGAATTAGCGGTCACCGCACCAACAACACCGAAGAACTTCACTAAGACTTTAAAGCCAATCGGATTTAGAAGTCGTTGGATGGATAACTTACAAACTTGGTTGGATGCAATCACCAAAGCCCAAAGTAGCGAGCTACCATTGATGCGCCTTTCTGGCGATGGCATGCCACCGGTCAAACAGTGGCGCGATAAATTTCCAGAGCGCTACGCACCACTAACTCACGCCCGGCATGCAGTGTTGCAGCGAGCGCTGGAATTAAATATCCCGGCCGAGAATCTGATTACCCCTGAATATGTGCGACGCATTT
>CAWULI010000011.1:0-14460 GCA_963923155.1 uncultured bacterium | reverse complement strand
GCGCTCACGCGGATACCAATGTTGATATTCAAGAATTCATGATCGCGCCAATTGGTGCGGATTCTTTTAAAGAATCGCTTCGCTGGGGTGCAGAGATCTACCATTCTTTAAAATCTGTTTTGAAGAAGCGTGGATTGGCAACAAGTATCGGGGATGAGGGCGGATTTGCACCTAACCTAGAAAGTAATCGCGCTGCTTTAGATTTGATTCTAGAGGCAATTGACGGAGCAGGTTTCAAAGCTGGCAAAGAGATTGCGTTGGCTATGGATGTTGCCGCAACTGAATTTTTCGAAAACGGTAAGTACTCATTTGAAGGCAAGCAGTTGAGCAGTGCAGAGATGATTGCTTATTACGCCGGTTTGGTCTCTTCATATCCATTGGTCTCAATTGAAGATCCACTTAATGAAGACGATTGGGATGGTTGGGCTGCAATCACGAAAGAATTAGGCAACAAAGTTCAATTAGTGGGAGACGATTTATTTGTAACTAACCCAGAGCGTCTTTCCCGCGGAATTTCAGCCGCGACTGCAAACGCTATGTTAGTTAAAGTAAATCAAATCGGTTCATTAACGGAGACTTTGGATGCAGTAGAGATGGCGCATCGCGCGGGTTATCGCAACATGATGAGCCACCGCTCTGGCGAAACCGAAGATGTCACCATCGCTGATTTGGCAGTTGCTACAAATTGCGGCCAGATCAAGACTGGCGCACCAGCTCGTAGCGAACGTGTAGCAAAGTACAACCAACTACTTCGCATCGAAGACGAGTTGGCTGAAGGCGCAGTCTATGCAGGACGCGGCGCTTTCCCTCGCTTCAATGGTTGATTAACTTGGCTCGCAGAAGAAGTAGTTACCGCCGCAAGCAGCTTGATAAGGCTTCGCGCTTCTTGGTGGTTTCTATGCTCTGTCTAGCCGTAATCGTTTTGATTGGTTCGCCTCTTCAAAAATATTTTGCGCAGCGAGCACAGATCAATTCATTGCGTGCGCAAGTTGCGGAAAATCAAAAAGCTCTAGATGAAGCACGTAAAGAGTTGGAACTTTGGAACGATCCAAATTACATCAAATCACAGGCCCGTGCCCGACTCCACTTCGTTCTGCCCGGTGAACGACAATATATTTTGACCAATCCAGCGCAATTAGAAGGTACTTCGAATTCCAATCAGGTTGCCGCAAATGTACCTACCGAGGTTCCTTGGTACACCAGATTAGTCGCAACTATTACTGAAGCAGGCGGCAAGTGAGTCGAAATCCGTCAGTGGAAGATTTAGATTGCATCGGTCGCCAATTACAGCGTCAACCCAGAGACTTACACGCAATCTCTTACCGCTGTCCTTGTGGCAAACCGGCAGTCGTTGAGACGCCACCAAAGTTAAATGATGGAACGCCTTTCCCGACTTTTTACTATGCAACGTGCCCGCGTTTAACCAGCGCAATCTCAACGTTGGAAAATAGCGGTTTGATGGCAGAGATGTCTGAGCGACTTCAAAAAGATCCCAATCTCGCTGGCGCATATGCCGCTGCGCATGAAGATTATTTAGCTGCACGAGAAGCGGTTGCCAAAGAGTTAGGTATCGAAGCGGGGGAATTGGAAGGTATTAGCGCTGGTGGTATGCCAGAGCGCGTTAAATGTTTACATGCATTGGTTGCACATTCTTTGTCCGCTGGCCCCGATGTAAATCCTTTAGGCGATGAAGCGTTAGCGAAGATACCGAAGTGGTGGATAGATAACCCATGCGAGTAGCAGCGATTGATTGCGGTACCAATTCAATCCGTTTACTAATCGCTGATGTAGCTGGCGATAATTTTCGAGAAATTTCTCGAGATATGGAGATAGTTCGCCTTGGACAAGGCGTTGATAAAACTGGCCAATTTCACCCTGATGCAATCGCGAGAACTCTTCGTGCTGTAGATAAGTACGCTTCAGAGATTGCCAGACGTGGCGTTGAAAAGATTCGATTCTGTGCCACAAGCGCCACTCGCGATGCAAGTAATAGACAGTTTTTCATCGACGGCGTAGTTGAAAGATTGGGAATCGCACCCGAAGTTATAAGTGGTGAAGAAGAGGCCTTCTTATCTTTCACTGGTGCCACCAAAGAATTACCCGATTCACTTGCCCCATTTCTAGTGATTGACATTGGAGGTGGATCAACTGAATTCGTCTTGGGCAATCGCAAAGTCATCGCTGCTAAAAGCGTGAATATTGGATGCGTTCGGATGTCCGAACGACATTTCCTGCATGATCCAGCAACAGTTACTGAAATTGAAAGTGCCAGAATTGATATCCAAAAAGCAATTTCTGAAGCTTCACAACATGTCGATATCAAAGGCGCGAAATCTTTAATTGCAGTCGCGGGAACTGCAACCACTGTAGCGGCAGCGGCGCTAGAACTACCCACCTACGATCGCCATTCGATACATCTATCTCGAATCTCTGCCGACAAAACTCATGAAGTCTCTGAGATGTTCTTGCGCATGAATCGCAGCGAACGTACCGCGCTTGGATACATGCACCCTGGCCGCGTTGATGTAATTGGTGCAGGATCTTTGGTGCTTTCAGAGATCATGAAGGCCACTGGCGCAAAGGAATTTATCGCAAGCGAATCCGATATCTTGGATGGAATGGCTTGGAGCCTTGGCCAGTAAATCGCAGTCGACCAAAATTAAGAGTGTTGCGGAGTTAGATTTAGCAATCACCAAGTGTCGTAAGTGTCCGCGTTTAGTTGAATGGCGCGAAGATGTAGCGCGAACAAAACGTAAGTCATATCAAGATCAGGAGTACTGGGGTAAGCCAGTCCCAGGATTTGGCGAGAGTAAACCAAAGTTACTGATTGTCGGCTTGGCTCCTGGTGCACATGGCGCAAATCGCACGGGTCGTATTTTTACGGGCGACTCTTCTGGAGATTGGCTATTTGGATCATTGCATCGCATTGGCGTGGCAAAGATTTCTACCAGTACCGATATCAACGATGGACAGAAATTAAAAGGTGCCCGTATTGCCTGTGCGGTCCGATGTGCACCGCCTGATAACAAACCAAGCAATGAAGAACGCGATACTTGTTCGGGTTGGTTTCAAACTGAATTGGCCCTAACTCTGCCAACCGTTCGATCGTTTGTGGTTCTAGGTAAATTTGCCTTCGATGCTTTGATTAAGAATTTAAAACTTCACGGACACCAAGTACCTAAACATGCATTTGGTCACGGAGTAGAGATCAAATACGAGCATGACGGAGTTAAATATCTAATCGTCTGCAGTTATCACCCAAGTCAGCAGAACACTTTTACGGGTAAATTGACAAAACCGATGTTGGATTCAGCGCTGAAAAAAGGCGCCAAATTCGCCGGGATTATTTAGTTCGACTTGGCCGATTCGCGGGCATTTTTAAAGGCTTCACCATTGATCTGATCTCGCGATAAGAAATAAATAATTATCCCAATAATGCCCGCAATGAAATACGGCAGCCGGAGCGCATATTCGCGAGACATTAAATGTTGGGCAATTGAGACGATTGTGCCGCCTAATAATGCGCCAATTGGCATGAATCCCCAACCAAAGAAGCGATAGACACTATTTACTCGCCCGAGCAATTGCGGAGGGATCACACTTTGTCGGAAAGTTACTGTGATTGTGTTCCAAATAATTGAGAAGATAACCGCAAAGAATTCGATTACCCAAACTGACTGCCAATTGCGGCATAATCCAATCAAGATTGAGCTTGCAGCTAACCCTAATTGTACGAAGATTAAGCAAGTATCTTCACCAAATCTACGGATGATTTTCTCTGAGACCAATGAACCGATTACACCACCAATAGCCGCACCAGTTCCGAGGAGACCGAATTCGAGTATTGAGGTATGCAGAACTTCCTGCGCAAAAAGTATCATGGATGCCATCCCCAAAGATGAATAGAAATTCAAACCACCTAAGGTAAAAGCCAGGGTACGCATCAATTTTGAGGCCCAGAGCCACTGCAAGCCTTCTTTCAATTCCACCTTGAAAGATCTTCGCTCAACGGGTTCGCTCTTACTTTGAGTTAATTGGGTAAGTGTCAGAATCAAAAGTGCAGAAACTAAGAATGAAGTGGCATCGAATACAAAAGGAACCACCACTGCTATCGCAATCAAGAGCGATGCCAATGGCGGACCGATCAAACTCTCAGTAACACCATTTGCTAACCAGAGCCGCGAATTAGCAGTTGCTAGGGCATCTTTATCAACAACATTTGGCAAGAATGCCTGAGAGGTATTATCAAAAAGCACCGTTGCAAAGCCATTTGCCAACAAGGTAATAAATAGCGTGATTACTAGAAATATATTGGTAGCGACAATCTGTGTTGGATGGCGAACATCTCCAAGTGCATCTCGTTGATTCCAAATCACGATCGCGAATAACGCGGTCACAATAGCTCTAACTAAATCCATGGAGATCAAAATTCGTTTCTTGTTAAAGCGATCAGTCAAAACACCAGCAGGTAAGGTAAAGATCAGCCAAGGTAATTGGCTAGCAAATGAGAGCACCGCGATCAACAAGGGATTTCTAGTCAAACTTGAACCAATCCAAGGACCAGCAACTGCGGTAACTCCACTGCCTAAACCAGAGATCGCATTTGCGCTCCAGAGGCGCCAGAAATTGCTACCTAATTTGGAACTCTTATTAGTTTGATTCATCTGTTTACCTTATACTCAATATATGTATGACGTAACATTGAGTATCTTGGCATGTCTGCGTTCTAAGACCAAGGCCGATGTTGCTTTAGCGTATGGTGCAAATCAATTGGATTTTCCGATATTGCAAGAAGCAATTGTTTACACCCCTGGTGGTGGCAAGATTGGTTCATTAGCTAACGGAGCATTTGATAGTCATCTTTTGGAGTTGACCGGCGGCCTAACCGATAAAGGTAGAAAAATCGAAGTAAAATTAAGTGAATTTGAATCGAACCTAGCAAATTTGTCGAATGGCTTTACGGCAAGCATTTTATTAGTGCCTGCGGCACAATTTCCTAGCAAGTTATGGGAATTGACTACTACGCGAAGCCCTTTCTTGATGAAACTTGATATCCAAGGTGATCGAGTTAACCAGATAGATGTCTTTGATATTGATGAGGTTAAGAAGTTGGATCAGCACCTGCAAGATGAATTTGATCGTAAGAAAAACTTGGTACTTGAACAACAAGACCAGATTATCTGTATCTTCTGGCCCTCTCCAAGACTAGTGATTGCAGGCTCTGGACCTATTGCAGATGCTATTCAAGAATTGGGGAACTTTTTGGGTTGGAGCACTCAATGTGATCCCAGACCTTCAATTTTTGCTGGTCTAGTAACTCCATTGTCTAAGAATGATGCCGCAATTGTGATGGGACATGATGTTGAAGTATCTAGTGAGTGTTTAGCGTATGCACTTCAAAGTGGCGTCGGATACATAGGAGCGCTCGGTTCAATGAAAATGCAAGAGAGTCGAAAAGATTGGTTGGCCTATAGGGATATCACTGATCTTCATCGGGTTAATGGTCCTGCCGGTCTAGATATTGGTGCAAGTAGCCCTCAAGAAATTGCACTTTCTATATTTGCTGAAATTGTCTCTTTTAAATCAGGACGCTTTAGATTGGATTTTGAATAAAAATCTATGTAGAGACATGGACAAGAGATTGATTGGCACAATAAAGTAATACAGCACTCTTACTTTAAGAATCCAGATTGCGGTCACTGAAATAAGCAAGTAAAGAACATGAAATAAATTTATTATTTTAAGTTTGTTCATTTTTCCTTTTCGTGGCCTAACTTAACAGTTGTTAGTTGATTTGAGTATATCAATCTGTAAAAATATTGCAATGCGTTACGAAATCTCAGTGGAAGAAGCGCTGAAAATCATTGATTCTGAAATCAATTCGTTAACTAGTGAAACGGTATCGCTTGAAAATGCATATCATCGAGTCTTAGCAAACAGTTGTTCCACTTCGATTGATCTTCCTTTTTATGTAACTTCAGCAATGGATGGATGGGTAGTAAGCGGAAATTCGCCATGGCAAGTTATCGGCGAGATCAAGATTGGTGAGATTTCAAGCGCTAAACTAAAAACCGGCGAAGCAATGCAAATTACGACAGGAGGTGTAGTTCCTGAAGGTAGTGAAGCAGTTATTCCTTGGGAGATAGCGAAGTTAGATGATAAAACTTTGACAGGTGTTGTTACGAAAGGTGCAAATATCCGCCCATCTGGAGCTGAATGCAGAGCCGGCGAGACTATTTTGTCTAGTGGTACATGGCTCAATTCCGCCAAGATCGGATTGTTAGCCGCAACGGGCCATGATGAAATATTTGTATCAAGAAAACCAAGAATCTCGGTGATTTGTTTAGGAAATGAATTAATACATTCGGGGTTACCAGAATCTGGTGCAATCCGTGATTCCTTAGGGATTCATCTTCCTTCATTGCTGGAATCACTTGGCGCAGATTGTATTTCACGAGAATTCTCGCCAGATGAGAGAGACAAGGTACTTTCAACCTTCGAATCTGCAATAGAAAAGTCTGATTTGATCATAACAACAGGTGGTACCGCTGATAGTAGTTCAGATTTGGTCTATGCAATGCTGGACCATTTCAAGGCTGAATACCTTTTCAATCGAGTTAAAGTTCGCCCGAGTTACCACATACTCTTATCTAAGATTAAATTCGAAGATAGAGAGGTATTGATTCTCTCTCTGCCTGGAAATCCGCAATCTGCATTGGCAGCGTTCACCCTATTCGGAATACCAGTACTTTCAAGAATGCTTGCGGCAAATAAACCTAAAACTGAGCAGATTTTCTTATCTGAATCGATCAGCACCCCAAAGGATTTTTATCGTCTAGTTCCGGGTGTAATAGATTCTATGAAATTCAAGCCAGCTGAGCATATTGGTTCGGCCATGTTGCGAGGTTTGGCAAATTCGAGCGGTTTTGCATTAGTGCCACCAGGTTCGCATGCGATCGGAGCAGAGGTAACTTGGTTACCCTTCCCAAGTTCTAATTATGGCTGGTAGTGGGCGCAGCGCCAGTTTCGCTAGCCAATGATTCTCTGTGAATAGCCAAAAAATCGCTCTCGGAGAAGGAACGCTTACTTCCACCCCAAAAATCGGCGATGATTTCAGCTGCAATAGATACCGCGGTTTCTTCAGGAGTATGTGCATTTAAATCAATACCAATGGGCGAACGTAACTTTTTCAGTTCAAGTTCGGTCACACCGTTTTCACGTAATTTCTGTAAACGATCCAAGTGAGTTCTACGGCTACCCATCGCGCCTATATATTTTGCATCGCTACGAAGTGCCAAGGTCAAAGCTGGAATATCAAATTTTGCATCATGGGTAAGCACACAGATTACAGTCCTGGAATCAACCGGATTTTTCTCTAAGTAACGGTGCGGCCAATCAACTACCACTTCATCTGCAGCCGGAAATCTTTTCTTCGTGGTAAATAATCCTCTTGCATCACATACAACAACGTAATAGCCAAGAAACTTTCCTAATTGGCAGAGCGCACTTGCAAAATCTATCGCGCCAAAAATCAGCATTTTTGGCGGTGCATTAAATACATTGAAGAAGACGGTCAAGTCATTTTGATTGAGCTCTCCATTATGCCCAATCTTAAGAGATCTGGATTTGCCAGAATTGATTATTCCGACACTTTCTCTGGAAAGGGTATTAATGAGATTTGGTTCAGAGATCTTATTTGAACTAGTAATAGCAGTACTTAACCAATGGGTTCCGATTGCAACCGAGTCATTATTACTTTCTATTACTGTGACAAATGAAAAAGGGGTGCGTTCTTGAACTAGATTAAAGATGGAATTGAACTCTGGGTTAGCGTTTTTGGAGACCAAAGTTACAAATAATTCAATGGTGCCACCACAGGTAAGGCCAATTGCAAATGCGTTGTCGTCGCTTACGCCATATTGTATTAAGCGAGGTTGCTTATCAATTAAGACCTCTTGGCATGTTTCAAAGACTGCACCTTCAACGCAACCACCTGAAACACTTCCAATCACCTCTCCGTTTTTAGAAACTGCCATGGCGGCACCGACCATTCTTGGAGCACTTGACCAAGTGCGGGTGACGACTGCAATCGCAAATTCTTCTCCGGAGCGATACCAGGGTTCGATCTCGTTTAAAATATCAAACACATTGACGCTCATTTCGATTCATGGGTCTAACTCTAATTTCTCGAATTTGAATCCGAAGTTTTAGCTAAACAATAGATTAACAGAAGTATTAAATTGTCTTTGGCATTTTCTTTTAAAAGACCTTTATTAGTTGCCCAAATACATGGCATCATGCCTCGGTGCAAGCGACATTGATCCTGGCTGCAGGGCAAGGCAGGCGTTTTGGTGGTCCAAAAGCTCCATACATTTTTCAAGGCAAGCGACTCGTGGATCGAGCAGTTGATAATTCTCGCGATGCTGGAATCGATAAAGTATTCGTGGTATTGGGTGCCTGGGTGGGTGAAGTTCCAAATGCAGAATTAATAATTAATCAAAATTGGCAAGAGGGTATGGGAAGTTCGCTAAGAGTGGGACTGAATGAATTAATTTCCCATGATGAACATAATGAAATTGAGGAAGTATTAGTCACCTTGGTCGACTTACCCGATTTGAATGGTGAGGTATTTTCAAGAATTGCCAAATGCCCAGGGCAGTTAGTGGCGGCCACCTATAAAGGGGTTCGAGGGCACCCAGTAAAGTTCGCGCGGGCACACTGGTATCCAATTATTGAGACACTATCTGGAGATTCAGGGGCTAAAGAATATTTAAATTCTCACGCCAGCGAATTAGTACTAGTCGAAGTGGGTGATTTGGCCACAGGTGGAGACCTCGACCTGAAAATTAGCGATTAATTTAATGACTTAGACCCTTGTAGGAGGTAGAGGGCAGTAGTAGGTTTGTGACCAAAGTCCTACAAAGATGTGGAGCGTGGCATGACAGTTGAATCTTCTGGTTTTGAAAAAGGTAATCCTAGGTTCTTCGAATTAATTGCTAACTCTCCCAAAGAAGGTAGCAGCCCGACAATTTGGGCGTGGCCACAAATCACTGACTATCTAAAAGTCGCAGGTCAACCTGTAATGGGTCCTTGGCCACCACATCAGGAGCGCCGTCCAGATCCAGATGCTGATGAGATGCCAGTAGCTGTTAAAGATAAAGGCAAGAAGTAAAAAATTTTTATTAATTTATTGAAGTTAGAAAAGTTAACGAAGGGTAGCAAATAGAAAAATGTATCCGGCAGCAGTGAAATACGAATCTCCACGAACAGTTGAAGATGCGATAAAACTTTTAAGTGCTGGCAATGGGGAAGCCAAAGTTTTGGCTGGTGGTCAGAGTTTGGTTCCCATGCTCAAATTGCGATTTGCTTCACCGCAGATGTTGGTCGACATTAATAACATCTCAGGTTTGCGCTATCACAAAGTCGAAAGTGACGGGTCTATTCGAATTGGCGCTCTTTGCCGTCATGAGGATCTTGAGAAATCAGATGTTATTAAAAAGAGTCAACCAACTCTTGCAGCTGCAGCACATTTAGTGGCAGACCCAATTGTTAGAACTCGTGGCACATTTGTCGGATCTGTTTGTCACGCTGACCCACAAGGAGATTGGGCCGCGACCATGATCGCGTTGGATGGCTACATCGTTGCGCAAGGTCCGAAAGGTAAGCGCAATATTTCCATGAATGAGTTTGTAGTTGGACCTTTTGAGAACGCACTACACGTTGATGAATTAGCTGTGGAAGCAGTAATTCCTGCTCCGAAGGGGAAGGCATATGGCGGATACCTAAAGTTGGAGCGTCGCGTAGGTGATTTCGCAACCGCTTCTGTTGCGGTTGGCTTAGATATTTCAAGCAACGGCACGGTGGAAAGAGCTGGCATTGCGCTTGCAGGAGTTGGCGGGGAGACCATCAATGCAAAAGATGCCTCAAACGCATTAGTTGGCAAGAAACTAAGTCCCGAGTTGATATCGCAAGTTGCCAAATTAACTTCTGCTGCCGCCAATCCAAAGTCGGATCATCGTGGCAGTTCAGATTACAAGCGACATATCGTAGAAGTTTTTGTTACCCGAATTCTCACAAACATACAATCACAACAGACAAAGGCCGCATAACATGACCCTATTTAATGAAGTCAATCCGGCACCTGCCGAAGGATCAGAATCAAAGCGAATCACCATGACTATTAATGGTGAGAAACGCACCGCAGATGTCGAGGCTCGCGTATTACTTGCACACTTGATTCGCCAAGGTTTCAAACTAACCGGAACGCATACTGGCTGTGATACCACAAATTGCGGTGCATGCACGGTGCTCTTTGATGGCAGACCAATTAAGAGTTGCACCATGTTGGCAGTACAAGCAGATGGCCACGAAATTCAAACTGTAGAAGGTTTGGCTACAGCCAGCGAGTTACATCCGATCCAAGAAGGTTTCAAAGAGGAACACGGTCTGCACTGCGGGTTCTGTACACCCGGAATGATGATGGCGGCAAAAGCGCTATTAGACGAAAACCCCAATCCAACTGAAGAAGAAGTTCGCTGGGCACTTAGCGGAAATCTCTGCAGATGTACCGGTTATCAAAACATTGTTCGCTCAGTGCTTTGGGCTGCTGAAAAGATGCGCGAGAAATCAAACTAAGTCGGAAGATCACAGAAGGAGATCAATAGTGAAGTTAGATGAGGTCAAAATTGGTGGACTTGGTGCGAGCAGAAAGCGCGTTGAAGATAATCGCTTTCTTCGTGGCAAGGGCAACTATGTAGACGACATCGTTCTACCAGGCATGCTCCATATGGAGATTTTGCGTAGCCCGGTTGCACACGCAAAAATAAAATCCATAGACGTCAGCAAGGCATGGGAAGTTCCAGGTGTTCGATTGGTCCTCACCGGAGAGACTCTTGCGGCTAGAAATTTAGCTTGGATGCCGACATTGTCTTATGACACTCAGGCAGTTTTGGCCACGGACAAAGTTCGGTTTCAAGGTCAGGAAGTTGCAGCTGTAGTTGCTGACAATCCATATATCGCCCGCGATGCCTGCCAAAAGATCGTAGTTGAGTACGAACAACTCCCGGTAATAGTTAATCCTTTCCAAGCCGCGGAATCATCGGCTCCTATCATTCGTGATGACAAAGCAGGAACGGATAGCAATAAGGTCTTCGAATGGGAGATAGGTGATAAGTCAGGTACCGATGCCGCATTTGCAAAGGCAGATTTGGTTTCCAAGATTGAATTGCATTATCCACGTAACCACCCCTCTCCAATGGAGACCGAAGGTTCGATTGCAGATTACGATCGCGCCACCGGAAAGCTAACGGTTTACATGACAACTCAGGCGCCTCATATCATCAGAGCAGCGGTGGCATTGGTGGCGGAGTTGCCAGAGCATCAAATTCGAATCGTCGCGCCAGATCTTGGCGGTGGATTTGGAAATAAGGTTCCAGTCTATCCAGGATATGTTGTATCGATCTTGGCATCGATTCTCTGTGAAAAACCAGTTAAGTGGATCGATGACAAGAGTGGCAATTTAACTACCACTCACTTCGGTCGCGATATTTATCTAAAAGGCGAGATGGCGTTGCGTAAGGATGGAAAGATCCTTGGATTCCGCATGCACACAACTTCAGATCACGGTGCCTTCTATTCAGATGCCCAACCTAGTAAGTTCAAGATTGGACTTTTGCACTCGGCATTTGCTTGCTACGACATTCCAACCGCACATCTTGTAAATGTCGGTTACTACACCAACAAAGCCCCAGGTGGCGTTGCGTATCGTTGCTCGTTCCGAGTAACTGAAGCGATGTATTTCCAAGAGCGTATGGTGCATGCCGCGGCAGAAGATCTAGGTATGGATCAAGCGGAATTCCGCAAGGTCAACTTTGTTAAAGATGATGATTTCCCTCATCGCACGCCATTTGGTTTCTTGACAGATTCAGGTCAGTACACCAAGTGTCTAGATATCGCTCTAGATGCGATTGGATGGAAGGACCTTCCTCGTGAACGTGAAGAGGCCAAAAAGCGTGGACGTCTAGTTGGAATCGGAATTTCTACGATGACGGAACCACTTGGTGCGGGTAATTCTCGCGAGTACGACATTCTTGGAATCAAAATGTTCGACTCTGCTGAATTGCGTGTACATATGTCAGGTCGCGCAATTCTCCGCACAGGTGCTAAGACTCAAGGTCAAGGCCATGAGACCACTTGGGCACAGATTGTTACTCACGAATTAGGTATACCAGCTGATGACATAGTTGTAGAAGAGGGCGATACCGATACAGCTCCATTTGGAATGGGAACTTACGCATCGCGAAGCACACCAGTAGCTGGTGCAGCTGTCTCGATGGCCGCGCGAAAGGTTCGTGCAAAATCTCGCAAGATTGCAGCACACTTACTCGAAGTTTCTGAAGAAGATATCGAGTGGGAGTTAGGCCGATTCTATGTTCGTTCAAATAACGAGCGCGGAGTAACAATCCAAGAATGTGCAATGGCTGCATACAGCAATATGCCAGATGGTATGGAACCTGGACTGGAGAGCGTGGCTTACTACGATCCACCAAATCTAACTTGGCCATTTGCAGCGTATCTAGTCAAGGTCGAAGTTGATCCTGAGACAGGTGTATGGGATGTATTAAAGGTAGTGGCTGTAGACGATTGCGGTGTTCGCATAAATCCGATGGTCGTCGAAGGACAGATCATGGGTGGATTAACTGAAGCCTATGCAACAGCGTCCATGCAGTTCATTACCTTCGATGAAGAGGGAAATATCATCGGTGGTAATTACATGGATTATCTTCTTCCAACTGCATGGGAGACCCCTGGTTTCGAATTGCATGAAGTTGTTACTCCTTGCCCTCACCATCCAATTGGCGCAAAGGGCGTCGGAGAATGCGCGACTGTTGGTGGCCCAGCTGCCTTCGTTAATGCGGTCCTAGATGCAATTCGTGATTACAAAGTAAAGAACATCGACATGCCGTTGATGCCTGATCGTGTTTATCGCGCCATCCAAACCAAGGCTGATGTATTTGGTTATCCACCAGTGAGGGTTGGCGAATAAGAGAATGTCCTTTCAAAGCGAAGGAATTAATCTCCTGGCTGATGCAGTTTCGCTGCATGAGTCAGGGGAATCCTTCGCGCTTGCGACAGTGGTTTGGCGACGTGGGCCATCTTCTGGCCATCAAGGTTCTCGTGCGATTATCAAGGGTAATGGTGCGATAAATGGCTGGGTCGGTGGTGCGTGTGCCGAACCGATAGTAATTCGTGAAGCGAAGAAGGTAATTTCCAGTGGTAAAGCAACGATACTTTGGTTAGGACAACCAGAGGAACTTGCCGAATTGAAGTTACCTGATGGTGTTCTAACAGTTCCAATGGCATGCCAATCAGAGGGGGCTTTGCAAGTGTATATAGAGCCGGTGGTCTCTGCTCCACATATCGTGGTGGTGGGCCGTTCTCCAATGACCAAATCTTTAGCTGGCATATTGGAGAATATCGAATGGAAAGTTTCGCTAGTTGATGCATCTGAATTCACCACCGAACTAGCGAGCAAATCTCATGGCGTAATCGTGGCAACACAAGGCCATGGCGATGAGGATGCCCTTTATATTGCATTAACCGGTAAACCTTCATTTATTGGAGTGGTCGCATCTGCAAAGCGCGGTTTAGCAATCAAAGAATTCATGTTAAGTCGAGGATTCTCGGCTTCGGAAGTTGAACAAATAATCATTCCAGTGGGGCTAGATCTTGGCCCTACCTCTCATGTTGAAATGGCGGTATCTATCGCAGCACAGTTAGTTGAATTGCGTAGCCAAGAGAAATTGAAAGCTTCGCTTACAAATGAAGGCCTTACTACATTGCCATTAATTGAGAATCAAAATGGTAAAGAAGTTTTGGATCTAATTTGTGGAATGACAGTAGAGGCAGTAAGCAGTAATTTCCCATATGAATTCGAAGGCACTACCTATTATTTTTGCGCAGCGGGTTGCCGAACTAAGTTTGAAAAAGATCCCAAGAGCTACATCAAGCAGGAGACAAAATGATAATCACACAGACAATCGAACTCGATCAAAATATTAATGCAGTCTGGTCGTTCTTCGATGAGATACCGCAGGTAGCAGCTTGTATTCCTGGTGCGGTGTTGACCAATAAGATTAACGATAATCATTATGACGGCGGTGTAGTCATCAAGGCAGGGCCGGTTAAATTGGACTTCGCCGGATATGTGAAGGTAGCCAACCGTGACGATGCAAAGAAGGTCCTGACCATTGATGCAAGTGGTACCGACGAAAAGGGTCGTGGCTCGGCAAATGCGCTACTGACAATTGCGCTAAGCCAAGCGCCTAAAGGAACTAAAGCGGCGATCTCCTTGGATCTGCAAATCTCAGGAGCAGCAGCTCAATTTGGTCGCGGTCTGGTAAGCGATGTGACTGCAGTTTTGGTTAATCAAACCGCCAATAGTATGAAAGCGCGATTGAC
>CAWULI010000010.1:0-15628 GCA_963923155.1 uncultured bacterium | reverse complement strand
GATTGTGAACTATATGGAACAACTCAAGACCAGCTTTTTGTCGGAATCGGAAAGTTAACTGAACCGCGGTATGGTGATAATTGGAAAGCCGCGGTGGATCAGACCAATATCGACGGCGAGACCGGATTGGTAATTACTTATCAAGGTCAACCGATAAACGCTTATTACTCATCTTCTACCAATGGAATGACTGAGAGTGCCCTAAATGCATTTGGTACAGATCAGCCCTATCTCCAACCTGTAGCGGACCCCGCAAGTATGGATCCAAAATTAAATCCGAGATATACCAATTGGAGCCGGAGTATTTCGGCAAGCGTAGTTGCAAAGGCATTTAACTTAAGTGATGTGATGAAGCTTGAGGTAATTGGAAAGCGGATCTACGCGACAAATAGCGCAGGCAAACGGACTTCACTGCGATTGGAGACCTTTAGATCCAGAGCTGTCTTACCAAGCCCGTTCTTTGTAATCTCTAATTAGCATGCAGAATCGAATTTAACCCACCCCAAGTACCGCTCTTAGGTAACGCTTCTAGCGCGCCAGTCTGTGAGTTTCTTCTAAAAAGTAAATTATTAGCGCCACTTAATTGCGCTGCCTTAACCACTTGGCCATCAGGTAGAACCACCTTTGCGGCGGCGGTTACATATGTTCCGGCTTCGACTACGCAATTGTCGCCTAATGAGATACCAAGACCAGAGTTTGCACCAAGTAATGATTTAGATCCGATTGAGATTACCTCTTTGCCACCACCTGAAAGAGTGCCCATAATTGAAGCGCCACCTCCGATATCGCTGCCATCTCCGACTACTACGCCAGCTGAGATTCTTCCTTCCACCATCGAGGCGCCGAGTGTTCCGGCATTGAAATTCACAAACCCTTCATGCATCACAGTAGTACCACTTGATAGATATGCACCTAATCGAACCCGATCAGCGTCAGCGATGCGAACACCAGTTGGTATGACGTAATCAACCATTCGAGGGAATTTATCAACTGAATAGACCGTGACTTGGCCAAACTTGGTTCGCAACTTAGCGCGCACATTTTCAAAATTATCAACATCGCATGGGCCGTGATTAGTCCAGACCACATTTGAGAGTAATCCAAAGATCCCATCTAATGACTGGCCATGGGGTTTTACTAAACGATGGGAGAGCAGGTGCAGGCGAAGATAGGCATCCTTTGCATCGGCAGGTGCTTTGGCTAGCTCAATCTCGATTGAGACTAACTCGCGTTTTATACCTCGATTTTCATCTATTCCTACAAGCGCTTTAAGTTCCGCGCTCGGTTCCCCGGAAATAGCTCCGAGCTTTGGCTCGGGATACCAGACATCAAGCACCTTTGCTGAACGACTACCTGTATCGGTGACAGTAGCAATGCCATGACCCGAGGCGATAGATGCAGATTCTGTAATAGCCACGAGGTCATATTAGCCTTCACCAATGCGAGTTAGCGTTTTCTGTGCTTCTTCACCCACGGTTCATCAGAAATATATTGATCTTGCAACCGATTTGGGTACAGGTATTGGTAAACGAGGTTGGGAACTGGTCTCTGGTGGCGGACGAATCTCGTGCATGGGAGCAGTAGCACGTGCCGCCAGAGAAAATGGCGCAAAGACTATTGGTGTGATTCCAGAATCATTAGTCAAAATCGAATTTGCTGATCATGATTCCGATGAATTGATCGTAGTTAAAGATATGCGAGAAAGAAAAGGAAAGATCGAAACACTTGCAGATTCATTTGTGATACTTCCTGGTGGCGCTGGGACACTAGAGGAATTCTTCGAAATTTGGGTCGGAAGGTTCCTGAAATTTCATGACAAACCAATCGTCATCTTGGATCCATTTGATTTATATCAACCTTTGCTTAATTTGATTGAACATTTGGAACGCGAGAATTTTGTGAAGCCAGGACAGCGCGAGCTCTTATTCTGGGCAAAAGACGTTGAGCAAGCGCTCGATTTCATCTCAAAGCAATAATTCGTTAAGGGCGTTGCGTTTTTCATCTAGCGAAGCAAAAGAGATTGAAACAACGTAAAATAAGGCGCTGTGGAGCGCACAATTATCGAGGTAATCGAATCGCTCCCTGAGGAGTACCAAATTGTGCTGCGCGCCCATTATGTGGCGGGCAAGAGCGCGGCAGAGATCGCATCAGCACTTGCAGTTCCAACTGATTCTGTGGCGCGAATCATCAGCGCGGGCAAGGCGGCGCTCGCTCGAGAATTAGGGTTATAAATCTCGATTTGAAGGTTACCGCGCGGTTGTTAGATAATTAGCGCTCAACTTTGGACCACAATCGGAGGAAAAATGGCAGCAATGAAGCCACGCACTGGTGACGGTCCAATGGAGGTCACCAAGGAGGCTCGCAGCCTAGTAATGCGTATCCCTCTAGAAGGTGGTGGAAGGCTCGTCGTCGAATTAAATGGCGAAGAGGCTGCCAATCTAGGTAGCGCTCTACAGGCAGCTGTTCAGTTGATCAAGAAGTAAAAGAAGCACTTAAAGGCATGGATCGGATTAGCGCATGCTGATCTTCAAGCGCTCCGACCAACTTCCAAAACAAACAACTCAAATCTTTATCCCGATTATTGATGGGAAAGTCGTTTCAGGCGACTACGGAAAACTTTTCGATTTAGATCTTCAAGAGCAACTTACTTTTTTCGCTCCTGCCGATAAGCCAATCAAAGCTGGTGAGATTTTTGAGATTCCAATAAGTATGACTGAAAGCATGCTTGATCACTCATGTAACAGAATTTCGATGGTCTCTTTAGGTAAAGCAGAACCTAATGAGCTCCGTTTAGCAGGGGCTGCGATTGGTCGCAAATTACGTGGAAAAAGTGAATCAGTTTTTCTGGCAGTAAATTTAAAATCTACACAGACCAAGGCGCTACTTATCTCTGCCAATTTAGGTAACTTTCAATGGAGCTTAAAGCGGGAACAGAAACCCTCAGAGTCACAAATATTCATACCGACGGATGACGGAGTCATCTCTTCCGCGCAAGTGATTTCTGATGCCGTAAATCGAGCAAGAGAGTTGATACATACGCCATCAAATATCAAAAATCCCGAATGGATCGCTAAGCAAGCCAAGCATCTGGCAAATGGTGCAAAAGTCGAAGTCTTATCTGGAAATGCATTGAAAGAGTTTGGTGGTTTGCGCGCAGTCGGTGGTTCCTCACCAAAACCTGGGCCGCGCTTCATAAAGATGACTTATAGCCCGCGCAAGCCTGGCGCAAAGCATGTGGTTTTAGTTGGTAAAGGAATTACTTATGACACTGGTGGCATCTCTTTAAAACGTCCTTACGACATCATGGCGCCTATGAAGAGCGACATGGCAGGAGTCGCTGCCTGTCTTGCAGTCATGAGCGCACTTCGCGAGCTAAAGGTCGAGGTAAAGGTAACGGCGCTTTTGATGTGCGCTGAAAATGCGATTTCTTCCACTGCACAAAGACCAAGCGATGTAATCACTCACTATGGTGGCAAGACGGTAGAAGTGCTTAATACCGATGCCGAAGGTCGATTGGTTCTTGCAGATGGCTTGGCCTATGCCGTAAGAAATCTAAAGCCAGATTACCTAATTGATATAGCTACGTTGACTGGTTCGGCGACATTGGGCTTAGGTAAGCAATATGCTGCGATGTATTCACGCGACTTGAAATTGGTAAACCAATTAAAGGAAGCTGGAGAACAATCTGGCGATCGCGTGTGGCATATGCCGTTAGTCGACGATTACATCCCTGCCCTTGAATCAGATATCGCAGATATCAATCACACTGCAGATAAGTTTCATTTCAACGGTGGCTCGATCACCGCAGCGCTTTTCTTAGAGCAATTCGTAGACGGTGCTAACTGGGCGCATCTTGATATCGCTGGAGTTGGAAGAGCAGAGGCTGATGCGGGCGAAAATCCAAAGGGCGGAACTGGCTGGGGAGTCAGGTTGTTACTCCAATGGATTGGTAGTTTGAAATGAAATTTGATCTTGCACACTTTTCAGATAATTACTTGGGCGAGGATCCAAATCAAATTGCAGCGCGCGCTCGCGGTGTAGAGCTGGGAACCTTGGATGCCACACCAGGCTCTGGCGCTTTCTTGCGATATATCGCATCTCTAATTTCAGCGCAGGCGGTCGTCGAGATTGGCACGGGATCTGGAGTCGGAACTCTATGGTTATTAAAAGGCGTCATGAATTCTGGAGTAATCACCACGATTGATCCCGAAGTACAACACATCCAAATTGCTCGACAAGTTTTGCAAGATGCAGATATTGCGCCAAATAGGTATCGATTGATCACCAGCGATTATCTAGAAGTTATGCATAAGTTGGCCGATCGCGCTTATGACCTCGTGGTTTTCCGAGGTAACCCTGAAGATATCTTGGATGTAATAGATCAAGCACACCGAATCTTGCGAGTTGGCGGAATCATGGCAATTGATCATTTTTATGGCGGTGGCAAAGTTCCAGATCCAGCACAACGTGACCCGAAAACAGTGGCGCTTCGCGAGGCCGGCAAATTCCTTAAGAGCCAAAATGAGGTTTGGGATATCTCACTTAACCCCGTTGGCGATGGGGTTTTGCTCGCGACCAAGCTCTAATTACTCTTAGCACGTGTTCGGAGATCTAGGATTTGGGGAGCTGTTGGGGCTTGCAGTTTTAGCCTTGATTTTAGTTGGACCAGATCGTCTTCCGACTGTTGCGACTGATGCAGCCAAGTTGATCAAACGAATTAGAACTTATGCGGTTAGCGCTACGGATCAAATCAAAGATAGCTTGGGGCCGGGTTATGAGGATCTAAAACCTGAGGATTTAAATCCCAAGACTTTTATAAAGAAGCAATTGAATGATGCGCTTTCGGATGAGAAGCGCAAACCAGCATTGAATGGCAAGGCCAAATTAGATCCAGATATGTTATGAGTCAGTTACTAGAGGTACTAAGTCAAGTAATAGACCCCGAGTTACGTCGTTCGATCACTGAACTAGGGATGGTTGAACGCGCCGAGATAATCGGCGCTAAAGCAGATATCAAGGTGCTCTTGACCATCTCTGGTTGTCCAATGCGAGATAAGTTGACGCAGGACATCAAATCCGCCGTATCAAAGTTACCCGAAATCTCCGAAGTGGCTCTTGAGTTTGGGGTCATGAGCGATGAACAGCGACAGAAGGTCCGTGAGATTGTTCGTGGTGGTAAGTCGAAAGAGATACCTTTTGCTCGCCCAGATTCATTAACTAGAGTCATTGGAATCTCTTCTGGTAAAGGTGGCGTCGGTAAATCTTCAGTTACTACAAACCTTGCGATTGCGGTGGCAAAACAAGGTCGTAAAGTCGGAATATTGGATGCAGATGTCTACGGACACTCAATCCCAAGATTGCTCGGTTTGATCGGAAAACGTCCTACTGCGATCGATGAGATGTTTATCCCGCTGGAAAATTATGGCGTCAAATGTGTCTCGATGGAGATGTTCAAACCAAATCGCTCTGATGCCGTTGCATATAGAGGACCCATCTTGCATAAAGTCCTTGAACAGTTATTAACCGATGCATTTTGGGGAGATTTAGATTTTCTATTTATTGATTTACCTCCAGGAACTGGTGATTTAGCGATCTCGCTTGGTCAATTTATTCCGGCCTCTGAATTAATTGTTGTTACAACTCCGCAAATCGCAGCAGCAGAGGTTGCCGAACGTTCCGGAAGAATTGCACATCAGCTTAAACAGCAGATAGTTGGCGTAATTGAGAATATGTCGGCATTCCCATGCCCTAAATGTGGTGAACCAATCGAATTATTCGGATCTGGTGGCGGAGCGGAGACGGCAACTCGCTTGAGTCAATTAATCGGAGCGGATGTTCCACTTTTGGGTTCGATTCCATTTAGCCAGGCACTTCGAAGTGGTGGTGACGGAGGAGAACCAGTGATGATCGCTCACGAATCTGATCCGGCAGCACAAGCAATCAATGCGATTGCAGAAGATTTAGTTATCCGTAAACGATCCATTGTGGGTGTTCCGCTCAAATTAAGCACTTGAACTGATAGCGCTCAATTAGACTTCGGTCATGTCTAAGACCGCAGCCCGTGCAAAATCAGCGGTACTTACGCGAAAAGGGATCCAAAGTTCGCTGGTATCGGTAGCTGGTGTGATTGGTCGACCCGTTAAGGATCAAGAGGGCAAGGACCTTGGAAAGCTCTTAGATTTCGTGGTTCGCCATGGTGGCGAGATGTATCCACCAGTATCTGGATTGATCGTAAAAGTTGCAGGGCGCCGGGCCTATATAGATGGTGCGCGTATCGCAAAATTGACTAAGGACGAGGTCACGCTCTCCTCTGCCAAGATTAATCTGAGCGAATATCAAAGACGTCCAGGTGAATCCTTACTTGATGGCGATGTCTTAGATCATCAAATCGTAGATGTGAATGGTTTACGAGTTGTGCGCACCTCAGATCTTTATTTGGCGCCACTCGATAAGGAGATTCGATTAGTAGGTGTAGACGTATCTTTCCGATCTTTTATCCGAAGAATCTTTCCAGGTGCAATTGGAAGAACTCCTGGTGTAGATAAAGTCATAGATTGGGCGAGCGTGGCATCGCTTGCTGAAAATGGTGGAGTAGTTCGTACTACCGCAACACGTGAAGCGCTAAGCAAATTACGCCCTGCCGATATCGCAGATATCATCGAAGATCTCGAAGGTCGCGAACAGAGCGCGCTCATCGAATTACTTGACCCGGATCTTGCGGCTGATGCGCTGGAAGAGATGGAAGATGACGAACTACAAGGTCTCTTGCGTGGTATTCCTGATGTGCGTGCCGCAGAGTTGTTATCGCATATGGAACCAGATGAATCTGCCGAAGTGCTACGTGATCTAGACGAGGAACACTCCGAGAGCATCCTCTCGCAAATGTCACCGGCTGTCGCAAAACAATTACGTCGACTTGTGCAATTTGATGAAACTCGTGCTGGTGGAATTATGACCACGCACCTTTTGATCGTTAAAGAAAGCGATACCGTCGCGGACACACTCGAATTGCTAGTAGAAAATCGCGAGCGTGAATTAAGCGATGGTGTAACCGTTGTAGATTCAAAAGGAAAGTTATTAGATCATATTCAAATCATCGAATTGGTAGCGGCAAAACCTACCCAGAAATTGGAGAGTTTGATCGCGGCCCCATTTCCAACTTCCGTGAGCATCGACACTCCTTTGAATGATGTAATCGAAGAGTTCTCGAATAATCGCGGCTCCTCTGTGATTGTGGTCGATGAAAAGGGAAAACCAGTAGGTCGAATCCTTGCCGATGACATCATTGATGCGATGGTTTCGGAGGAGAGCAGTGGTCTAGCGCAAGGTAGTGGTGCGCTGACATGATGCAAAAGTTAAATCCGGCAAAGCTCACCAATCGAAAGCTACGGCTTGGTGCATTTTTGGCCGTGATGGGCCCAGGTGTTATTGCTGGTCTATCGGATGATGATCCCGCTGGTATCACCACCTACTCGCAGCTCGGTTCTCAATTTGGGTATCAACTACTTTGGACTTTAGTGATCTCTACAATCGCGCTGATTCTTTTTCAGGATCTGGGTGCGCGTATTGGCGTGGTTACTCGTCAAGGTCTTGTTGGTTTGGTGCGCCAGAAATATGGCGCGAGATCTGGCCTCTTAAGCGCGAGCGCACTGGTTTTAGCAAATATCGGAACAATGACCGCTGAATTTGCAGGTATAGCTGCCGCTGGAAATCTATTTGGCATAAGTAAATATCTAACTGTGCCATTTACTGCGCTGCTAGTTTCTTTCCTAGTACTTCGTGGAACTTTTGCGAAAGTAGAGAAAGTCTTCTTCATACTCTCGGCAGTATTTCTAGCTTATGTAATTGCCGGATTCATGGCTAATCCTGATTGGGGTAAGGCGTTTCATGGCATGTTTGTTCCGTCCATGCCATTTACACATGACGCGATTTTTATCGCGACTGCAACGCTCGGAACCACGCTCGCACCTTGGGGTTTAGCTTTCATTCAAAGTTACGCGGTGGATAAGCGCCTCACTAAAGAGGACTTAAAGTTATTACGAGCTGATGTTTGGACCGGTTCGCTGTTAACTGGGATCATCGGATTTTTCGTAGTGGTTACCTGCGCTGCAACGATTTATGTAAATGGCGCCACGACAATCTCGGATGCAGCACAGGCAGCGGTTGCGCTAAAGCCATTAGCCGGAACTCTGGCAAAAGAATTATTCGCAATCGGTTTGATTGGTGCCGCGCTTTTAGCTGCATCAATATTGCCATTGTCTACCGCTTATGCGGTCACTGATTTAACTGGCCGGCCAGCGGCATTAGACGATAAGTTAAATGAAGCACCGCTTTTCTACTCGACCTTCGCAGTGATTACCGTGGTCTCAGCCCTATTGGTAATGATTCCTGGCGCACCGTTGATTCGCATTCTACTTTTGACTCAGATCTTAAATGCGATCCTTCTTTTGCCCTTACTTTTCTACATGTTCGGCATATCTAGAGATCAGAGGTTAATGGGAGAGTATCGAGCATCTGACCGAATGCTTTTCGTTTATGGGCTCATAATCTCTCTGATCTTCATCTGTGTAAGTACTTTGATTTGGTTGACTATTACCGGATGACCGAGAAGAAGCACCTCTCATTTCCAAATAGAAGTGATTCGATCCGACTGGCGATCGGAGTTATGGGAATCGGAACCTCTGGGCCGTTAGTAGCACTGAGTACCATGCCGATTTTGACGTTGATCTTTTGGCGTAATTTAGGTGGTGCGCTTGCGACTTATTTTTTGAATTTTAAGAAGTTAGAGTGGCGAAATCGAGAAGGTTTTAAATGGTCGGTAATCGCAGGCGTGGTTCTGGCATTTCACTTCATGGGTTTCTTCTTGGCGATGCGGTATACCTCCGTTGCGGCAGGTACTGCGCTTACCGCACTGCAACCGATATTTGCCACGATCTTCGCAGTTGCTACCGGACATCATGTCTCAAAGACTTCTTGGTCTGGAATGCTGATCAGTTTTATCGGAGTACTATTTATTTCAGGTGTTGATTTACATTTCTCTTGGCGCGCATTCCAGGGTGACTTAGCTGCGATCATTTGCGCTGCATTAGCCGCCACTTATGTGAATTTAGGAGCTAAGGCGCAACGAAGTATTCCGCCAACCACATATACGACGATCTGCTATCTATTCTGCGCGATAACTGCCTTGCCCTTCGCACTAACTCAAGGCAACTTACTTAATTTTGCAAGACGTGAATGGCTCTTAGTGCTGGCATTGATCTTAGGTGCACAGATGTTAGGACATTCAATGTTTAACAGTGTATTAAAGCGAGTCTCGCCAGCAATTGTTTCAATGGTGGTCTTTTTTGAAGTCCCTATTAGCGCGCTACTTGCGATATGGTGGTTAGGTCAGAGACCGCATTTTGGCATTTGGATTGGTGTCATAACCATTTTGATTGGTAGCGCATTTGTAGTGATTGGTCGCACCGATGAAAATTGATCTGCATACACATAGCAACAAGAGCGATGGCACCATGTCGCCAACCGAATTAGTGCAACATGCAATCATCAACGGTATAGATTTAATTGGAATTACCGATCACGACACTATCGCAGGCTGGTCTGAAGCGACCTCAGCGATTCGAGGAGATTTCCAATTAGCTCCAGGCGCCGAACTCTCATGCCTTACTGAAGATCACAAGAGCGTTCACATCTTAGGGTTGCTCTTTGATGGTGATTATGAGCCGCTACAAGAGGTGATGGCGGCAAGTCGAGATGATCGCGTCCCAAGAATGAGACGCATGATCGAATTGATGGCAGCTGATGGGTTCGCAATAACTTTCGAAGAGGTGCAGCAACATCAACCTGAAGGTGCAACATTAGGTAGGCCGCATCTTGCCGATGCCTTGGTCGCAAAGGGAATCGTTCGAAATCGGGATCAAGCATTCGCTGAACTATTAAATAATGACTCCAAATATTATGTATCGCATATTTCGCCAACCCCTATCGAAGCAATCACTCTCATCAAAGCCGCTGGTGGAGTTTCGGTGATTGCACATCCTGGCGCTTCTTTTGCAGATATAGACAGAGAGTTGGCGCTAGAAACATTTGCAGAATACAAAGCCGCGGGTTTATCTGCAATTGAAGTCGCGCACCGTGATCATTCGCAAGCAGAGCGAGATCTCTTGAGTGCTATTGCAAAAGAACTTGAGCTGATTCAATCTGGTTCGAGCGATTTTCATGGAAGCGGTAAACTTAACCTAATCGGTGAGAATTTGACCGAGCCAGAACAATGGGAGCAGTTAGCATCTTTAGCAAAACCAGGTCGAATAAGGAGTGTTAGTAATCGATGAAAGATGTAAATACGCTGACCTTCGCATTGCAGGCATTTGTGACCTTGATGGTGATCTTGGATCCACCCGGAAATGCGCCGATCTTTTTGGCGGTTTTAGGAAATCGCAGCGCTAAAGAGGGGCGCCAACTTGCTATTCAAGCCGCGGCAATTTCACTGTTAATTATTGCGGGATTTGCGCTCTTTGGTCGCTTCATACTTTCTTATATGGATGTATCGATCGGAGCCATGCAGGCTGCCGGTGGATTGCTCTTGCTCTTGGTTTCACTCAACTTATTGACCGGCAAGGAAGATGATTCTTTAACGGCCGGTTCTAAGAATGTTGCGATGGTGCCACTTGCGACTCCGTTGTTAGCAGGTCCAGGTGCAATTGTTGCGGTTATGATCTTTGCTGAACAAGTTAAGAGCAGCGCGATGGGTATTGCACTTGCCGGATCTGTAGTGGCGGTACATATAGTTGTTGCACTTGCCTTAATGGCATCGACTTTCATCTTGAAGTTGATTGGCAAATCAGGGGTTGATTTATTAGCCCGAATCGCGGGTTTAGTGCTCTCCGGAATCGCAGTGCAGATGCTCGCTAACGCGATTCATGCACTCGTTTAGTTCTTACTCGCTCGCGCTTCTGACGTGGTTCACGCTTAGCTTGCTTATCTCGTTCTACTTTCTTAAGGGGCTTTCTAGTATCTGATTTCTCAGGTGATTTCTCTGGTGCCTTGTTAGATGTCAACCGACCAGTTGCTCCGATTGGAATATCCAATTGCGAGAAGAGATGATCCGATGATGAATAGGTCTCTTGAGGTTCTGCAAAATCAAGATTTAGGACTTGATTGATATGGGACCAGCGCGTTAGCTCATCCCAATCTACAAAAGTTACCGCAACTCCTGATGCTCCGGCTCTACCGGTGCGTCCGATGCGATGGACGTAAGTCTTCTCATCTTCGGGGCATTGGTAATTGATAACGTGAGTAATTCCATCAATATCGATTCCGCGCGCTGCCACATCTGTTGCTACCAAGATATCGCGCTTGAGCGATTTGAAATCTTCAAGGGCGCGTTCGCGCGCTGCCTGTCCTAGATCACCATGTATAGCGGTGGTTTTAAAGCCGCGTTCTTTCATGTCATCAGAGATTTGTTGGCAAGCGCGTTTGGTCCGACAGAAAATCATCGTCGGGCCGCGACCATTTGCTTGCAAGATTCGGGCCAACATCTCTGGTTTATCAAGTGCATGCGCACGAAAAACGAATTGTTTGATACGAGTAACGATCGCACCGGTATCTTCGATATCTGCCCGGATGTGAGTAGGTTGATTTAGGTAGCGCCTAGCCAAGGTCACAACATCACCTGGCATAGTGGCAGAAAAAAGCATAGTTTGGTTGCGCGAATCTGTTAATTTGAAGATCTTCTCGACATCGGGCAAGAAACCCAGATCAAGCATTTCATCTGCCTCATCTAGCACTAATTGCTTTATCTTCGAAAGATCTAATGCACCTTGGCGTTGCAAATCCAATAAGCGACCAGGAGTTCCAACGACAATATCAACCCCGCTTTTTAACTCAGCAATCTGTGGTTCCATCGGGCGTCCACCATAGATAGCGGTAACTCTTAATTTCTTTCCACCCGCTAATTTCGACAACTCATCTGCGACTTGAATTCCTAATTCACGAGTTGGAACAACGACTAAAGCTAACGGGGATCCGTCACCGGGTTTCAAGATATCCAATATCGGCAAACCAAAACCAAGAGTCTTGCCAGTTCCGGTCTTTGCTTGTCCGATGATGTCAACGCCAGTGAGAGCTAGGGGAATTACCGCCTCTTGGATAGGAAAAGGTGCTTCGAATCCAGCAGACTTCAATGGCTCGAGCACTTCGGATGAAAGTCCGAGCTCGGCGAAAGATTTACTCAACTATGCGCCGAATCCAACTCGGCGCTCAGTTTGTTCGCCAATCTCAATGTAACCGATCTTCTCTGCAGGAACGATGAATTCGCGACCTTTAACATCCGTAAGCGACAGGGTAGTGCCATCCTTAATCGACTTTTCGATTGCGGCCTTGATCTCTTTGGTGCTCTGATCGGTATTGAATGTAAGTTCAGAACTTACATTGGTGACCGCGATGCGGATATGTGACATCTCTGCTCCTCGTTATTTCTATTTTTTAATACTTCAATTATCAACTTCTGGGAAAGCCAGAAATACCTCGCCAGATGATATTGGTAACCAAATTCTGTGCCTGTACGCGGGTCAATTTAGAGTCGCGTTCTAACCAATGCCTTGCAGTGACCTGTGCGCTACCGATCAAACCAACGCCAAGGAGCATCGCAGCTTCTTGAGGGAGACCAGTATCAAGTGAGATCACCGCGCTCACTGCCGCGGCGCAGTCATAGGTCATTCGATTTAATCTCTCACGAACCGCAGGTTCGACATTCATATCGCTCTCGAATAACAAGCGGAAAGCCTCGCCATCTGCCTCGATGAAATCAAAGTATGCGGCGATTGTTGCTTGAACTCGAATTGAATTGTCGGGAGTCGATTGGATTGCTCTTTGAATCGCGAAAACCAATGAGTCTATGTGAGTGTCAAGCACAGCTAAATAGAGATCCAATTTGGAAGGGAAGTGTTGATAAAGAACTGGCTTGCTAACACCAGCTCGATCTGCGATCTCATCCATTGCGGCAGCGTGATAACCAGCAGAAGTGAAAACCTCAAGCGCCGCAGCCAATAATTGTGCGCGTCGCTCATCACGGGGCATGCGACTTTTGTCGATACTCATTGGTTGCATCTTAATGGCAGAATTGCTTAATATGAAAGCGCTCGTCGAACCAGGTCGCGAATTAACCGAATCAGAGATCCAGAGATATTCGCGCCATATCTTGATTCCTGAGATTGATATGGTCGGCCAGCAAAGAATCGCAAATGCCAAAGTGCTTTGTGTAGGCGCTGGCGGTTTGGGTTCTACAAATATCATGTATTTGGCAGCAGCCGGAATCGGAACAATTGGAATCATCGATTTTGATGTGGTTCAACTATCGAATTTGCAACGTCAAGTGATTCACTTTCACAATGACATCGGTGAGCGCAAAGTAGTTAGCGCTGCCAAGAAAATCAAAGAATTGAATCCGAATGTAAATGTAATTGTTCACGATGCAATGCTTGATCGTGAAAATGCCGAAGAGATTTTTGCTGGATATGACTTGATAATCGACGGAACTGATAATTTTGCGACGCGTTATTTGATAAACGATGCTGCAGCATTGGTAAACAAGCCTTACATCTGGGGCAGTATCTACCAGTTTGATGGCCAAGCTTCGGTTTTCTGGTCCAAAGTGGGTCCGTGCTATCGCTGTCTACATCCAACGCCACCGCCACCAGGATCAGTACCTTCGTGTGCCGAAGGCGGCGTCCTAGGTGCTATCTGCGCGACAATCGGTTCGATACAAGTAACTGAGGCAATTAAATTGATTACTGGCATCGGTGAGCCATTGCTTGGAACGCTCTTGATTTACGATGCATTGAAATCAGAGCAGCAACGAGTTCCGGTGAAAGTAAATCCAGATTGTCCAATCTGCAATGGCACGCAACGCCATATGTTGGCTGATTATCAAGCATTCTGCGGTGTCACCCAAAAATATCTGACAGTTGCGGAACTTAAATCTAAGTTCCTGAATAAAGAAGATTTTCTCCTGGTTGATGTACGTGAACCTTGGGAGTTCAAAGAGCGTTCTATCCCAGGTGCGCAATTGATCCCAATGGGACAATTTAAAGATGGAAGTGCTATTTCTCAATTACCGAGAGATCGCCAGATTGTGTTGCATTGCCAAAGTGGAAGACGCTCTGCAGATTGTTTAGAGATACTTATCCAAGCTGGGTATGCAGATGTCACACATTTAAACGGTGGAATCCTTGCTTGGATCGAACATGAGAATCGGTGGAGAGCATGAAACGCGCGCTTTTTGTGCATGCTCATCCAGACGATGAGACCATCAACAACGGTGCCACGATGGCGCAATTAGTCGAAGATGGTGTTGCCGTTACTTTGGTTACTTGTACTCGTGGTGAAGAGGGTGAGGTATTAATAGCGGATTTGGCTCACCTGGCTAGCCATGCAGAAGATGGATTAGGTTCGCATCGAGAGATCGAATTGGCAGAAGCGATGAAGGCTCTTGGTGTTAAGGACCATCGTTTCCTTGCAAAACCTGGCGAATATAGAGATAGCGGAATGATGGGTTCGCCGCAAAACGATAACCCGAATTCTTTCTGGCGCGTTGAAGTTGAAACCGCCGCAACAAAGTTAGCGGCGATTATCGATGAGCTAAAACCACAAGTAATGGTCACTTACGATGAATTCGGTGGATATGGCCACCCAGACCATATTCAAACCCATAGAGTCGCAATGCGAGCTGCCGAGCTAGCTAATTGGAAGATCCAGAAGATCTATTGGAACATCATGCCGAAGTCCGTGGTGGCAAAGGGCATGGCAGCGATGAAAGAGCAGGGAAGCGATTTCTTCGGCACTGACAACATCGACGAATTGCCATTCGTCAAAGACGATTCCTTCGTAACGACAGTGATTCATGCGCCAAATCAGGTAAATAAAAAGATGGCTGCGATGAAAGCACATGCCACCCAGATTTCATTGGATGGGCCATTTTTTGCGCTATCTAATAATCTCGGAGTTCAAATATTTGGCGATGAGTACTACACCTTGGTCCGTGGCGAAAAGAGCGGACCTTTTAACAACAATCTTGAGCAAGATCTATTTGCGGGTATAACTCTCTGATTCGAAAATGATGATGGGTCTGATATCCAGCTGACTCATACATTGATATCGCGATCTGGTTATTACTTGCCACTTGTAGCGCTAACTTGGGTTGATTAGCCGCGACCTCAAGGGCATTTAATATTTGGCGCCCATAACCGCGGCCCCGAAATTCAGGGCTAACAAATATTCTCGAAAGCACTGCCCAGTCTTCTTGCAAACCGACACGACCAATGCCAACTAAATTTCTTGGATTATTTGGGTCGAAGATAGAAATGTATTTAGCAGGAGAACGCAACATGATCGTTTTTATTTTTTGATCGCCTTGGAGCGCTAACCATTCATCTTCAGGAGTATCCGTCACTGTGTAATAAAGAAGAGATAGATCCTCATTCGAACTCTCAATTTGATAGTCCTTCACCATAACTTTCACATCTAAATAAATTTTAAAACCTCTTGCTGCTAAACGTTCATCTAAATCGCTTTGAATCTCCGGCATCAAATTGATGGTAGGGGTCAAATTCCGATGGCGATACCATTTAAC
>CAWULI010000009.1:0-16463 GCA_963923155.1 uncultured bacterium | reverse complement strand
GCGGGAATCGAACCGATGTGGTTTCTATTGATTCTCTCCAGTTATGTATTTGGCTCTAGTTTTGGATATTTGTTGGGAGCAATTTCCATGTTGCTCTCGGCATTTCTAACTGGCGGACTTGGACCATGGCTTCCCTATCAAGTCTTTGCCGCAGCCTTAGTTGGCGCAATGGCAGGTGCGCTTCCGAAATTTAAATCAAATCTGAAATATGCCAAACGATTAGAAATCGCGCTGTTGATTGTGGCTTCACTTCTTTTGGCCGAAATATTTGGAATCTTGATGGATCTGCAATTCTGGCCATTTGCATTTGGTCCAAAGACCCAACTTTCCTATCAACCAGGCGCTGCGATTGTGACCAATCTTCATCACTTCTTTATTTATCATATTTCATCTTCTATGGCCTGGAATGTGCCAAGAGGGATCTTTACTGCGGCGCTAATTACAATTACGGGTCCAGGAGTATTAAGCGCGTTACGCAGAAGCGCGCGAAAAGCGAGCTTTGAAGCCGAGATTAGGTTTACTTAACGTGTGCTTCGACCATCGGTAATTTGACGATCTCTGCTGCAAGTTGGCGTCCACGTACATCAATACTTACCTGATCACCAACTTTAAATTTAGTATCAATTAAGCCAAGTGCTATTCCTACTTTGAGAGTTGGCGAGAATGTCCCAGATGTGGTCTCGCCAATTACTACGCCATCAGAGAGAACCGACATATGTCCGCGTGGGATTCCGCGATCCTTAAGTTTCAAACCACGCAATCTACGGGTAATGCCCGCCGCCTTCTCTGCTCGAAGCGCAGATTCGCCATTGAACTTTGGCTTATCGAATGCAATAGCCCAAGCAGCGCCACCCACATTTGCCGAGATACTCTCCGAAAGTTCTTGGCCGTGTAAGGGATAACCCATCTCTGTGCGCAAAGTGTCTCGGGCTCCAAGTCCACAAACCAACCCATCGCCAAGTTTTTCAACGATGCGATCCCAAACTTGTCCAGCTTGATCCCATTTAGGAAGTACTTCGTATCCATGTTCGCCGGAGTAACCAGTGCGACAGATGATTACCTCACTACCGCCGATTAAGCCCTTGGTAAAAGACATGTAATCAATCTCCAATTTGTTACCCTGTTTAATATCAAGAGATTCTAGAAGTGTCTTCGAATCAGGTCCTTGTACTGCGATCACCGCATAATCACGATGTTGATTGGTGATCTGAATATTCGCAGGAGCTTGTTTCGTTAGAATCTCAAAAACTTTGCTGCAATTAGCAGCGTTGGGAACTAGGAAAATATCATCATCGCTATTTCGGTAAGCGATGATGTCATCGACTACTCCACCAGTTTCATTGCACAATAAGTTGTATTGGGCTTCTCCGTCAGAGATCTTGTCTAGATCATTGGTCAGAACGCTATTTATAAAATCCTTTGCACCAGCACCCTTCACGGAGATCTTTCCTAAGTGCGAGACGTCAAAGATTCCGACACGATTACGAACCGCATCATGTTCGGCCAACACTCCACCGCCCGGATACTCAATCGGCATCTCCCAGCCACCGAAATCGGCCATCTTCGCGCCGAGCGCTCTATGTTTTGCATCAAGTGGAGAGAATTTAAGTTCTGACGACAATTCCGACATAGGTAGACGCTATCGGTTTGCCTTACAATCCGGCAATGCCGAAAACATCAAACTCGTCACAAGCCTCGAAACAATTGCCAAATGTTCCTAAATTGAAGTATTTATCAGGCGCAATCAACTCAGACGCACTCGTGGTTGGTTTGGCCAGCAAAGAGAAGAACCTTGAAATCGTAAGTGGTGAACTTAAACTTGATGAGAAAGAGATTCTGCAATCACTTAAAGACTTAGGCGCCACCGGCAAAGCCGATGAAGTAATCAAGCTACCTGGCAGCGCCACCAAAGTTCTTCTATTCACAGGTTTAGGTAAAGCGCAACGTAATTATCCATCTGAGGTAATTCGTCGCGCCGCTGGCATCGCAGCACAATCCTTAGCAGGACATAAGAGCGCAACTTTCTCTATCAATGGCGATGTTCGTGCGATTGCAGAGGGCGCCAGCCTTGGTTCATATAGCTTCACCGATTTTCGTGGCCACACCAAAACTGACCAGAAAGCACCGCTTAGCGAGATCGTGATTGCCGGAAATGGTGATAACAGATTACTTAAAGAGACCGAAGTATTAGTTAAGTGGACCTGCTTCGTTCGCAATTTGGTAAATATGCCGCCAAGTTATTTAAATCCAAAGAAGTTCGCCGAGTTAGTTAGCTCTGCAGCTAAAAGTGTTCCTGGTGTGAAGGTAAAAATTTGGGATGAACGCCAACTAAAGAGCCAAGGTTTTGGCGGCATCATCGGAGTCGGACAAGGTTCGGCTAATCCACCGCGTTTGGTGCAATTGAGTTATAAACCCGCCAGAGCAAAACGGAACCTTGCATATGTTGGCAAGGGAATCACATTCGATTCCGGTGGTTTAGCTTTGAAGCCTGCGCTAAATATGGATCAGATGAAGGGTGATATGACTGGCGCTGCATCTGTCTGTGGTGCGCTGCTTGCGATCGCAGAATTGAAATCGCCGGTTGCCGTCGAAGCATGGGCACCACTTGCGGAGAATATGGTTTCCGATACGGCTACCCGCCCATCTGACATCATCACTATGTACGGCGGAAAGACTGTCGAAGTTTTAAATCCAGATGCCGAAGGTCGTTTAGTTCTTGCAGATGCACTTGTTAAAGCACAGGAGAATAAATCGCTAGATGCCATTGTCGATGTGGCAACTTTGACCGGTGCCAAGATGATTGCACTTGGCACCAGATATTCCGCAGCGATGACAAACAATGATCAACTTTGTGAGGAATTCTTAAACGTAACTAAGAAGACTGGCGAACAGTTCTGGCAATTGCCACTACCAGAAGAACTTCGCCAATCACTGGATACTCCTGTGGCAGATATTGCAAATATCGGTGATCGAAATGGTGGCGCATTAGTTGCTGGTCTCTTCCTAAAAGAGTTCATCGCAAACGAGTTACCTTGGTTACATCTCGATATCGCAGGCTGCGAACTAAATACTGGAAAGGCGCATGGTCACACTCCAGTTGGCGCTACTGGCGTTGCGGTTCGTTCACTAGTTGAGATGGCCCGATAACTTCCTCGATTACCTTAATCGCCGCATCGGTGGCAGGATTAGCCTGTACCTAGCGGTGGAGTTTTAAATGTCATATGACGTAGTAATTCTCGGTGGCGGTTCTGGTGGTTATGCCTGCGCACTTCGCGCCTCGCAACTTGGACTTTCAGTTGTTCTAATCGAAGCCGACAAAGTTGGTGGCACCTGTTTGCACCGCGGTTGCATCCCGACCAAAGCGCTGCTTCACGCCGGCGAAGTAGCAGATAGCGCGCGCCACTCCGCCGAATTCGGAATCAATGCCACCTTTAATGGCGTCGATATGGCGGGAGTTAATTCCTATAAGGATGGCGTCATCACTCGCCTTTATAAAGGACTCTCTGGTCTAATCAAATCTCGTAACGTCACTTATGTTGAAGGTTACGGAAAGTTGGTCTCGCCAAATACTGTCGAGGTAAACGGAACCCAATACACCGGAAAGAATGTTGTACTTGCCACCGGTTCATATGCCAAGACCTTGCCTGGTTTGGATGTAGACGGCAAGCGGGTGATTACTTCTGATCACGCGCTAAATATGGATTACGTGCCAAAGAGCGCGATCGTGCTTGGGGGCGGAGTTATCGGTTGCGAATTTGCATCGGTTTGGAAATCTTTCGGCGCCGAAGTTACTATCATCGAAGCGCTTCCTCGTTTAGTTGCGCTAGAAGATGAGAGCTCTTCAAAGCAGTTAGAGCGCGCATTCCGTAAGCGCAAGATCGAATTCGAAGTTGGTAGCCGATTTAAGTCTCATACTGTTAATGATGATAGCGTCACAGTGACACTTGAGAACGATAAATCTTTCACCGCTGAGGTGCTTTTAGTTGCAGTTGGGCGCGGTCCGGTCTCTGCCGGAATCGGTTACGAAGAGCAGGGCATCAAGATGGATCGCGGTTATGTCTTGGTAGATAACAAGTGCCGTACCAACGTGCCAGGCATTTGGGCAGTTGGAGATTTGATTCCAACTTTGCAATTGGCCCACGTCGGATTCCAAGAAGGAATCTTGGTCGCAGAAGAGATTGCTGGTTTAAATCCACGGCCAATTAATTACGATGGCGTGCCACGTGTTACCTATTCAGAACCAGAAGTTGCTTCGGTTGGTCTCTCAACTGCAACCGCAAAAGAGCGCGGTTATGATGTAGTTGAGATTTCATATGATTTAGCTGGAAACGGTAAATCGCAAATTTTGAAGACCGCAGGTTCGGTCAAATTAGTAGCACAGAAGAATGGCCCAGTATTGGGTGTTCATATGGTCGGCGATCGCGTCGGAGAGTTGCTTGCGGAAGCTCAATTGATCTTCAATTGGGAAGCAAATGCCGATGATGTTGCTCCATTAATTCATGCACACCCAACTATGTCTGAAGCTATGGGCGAGGCCTTCTTAGCTCTGGCTGGAAAACCACTACACGCACACGGATAATTAACGGATAATTGGATAAGTAGAGAGAAAAAGGACGATAGATGACATTCTCAGTAACCATGCCAGCACTTGGCGAATCAGTTACCGAAGGAACTGTTACTCGTTGGCTTAAAAAAGAGGGCGAAACCGTTGCGGTCGATGAACCGCTACTAGAAGTCTCGACCGATAAGGTCGACACCGAGATTCCATCTCCTGCTGCTGGTGTTTTGCAAAGAATTGTTGTTGGTCCAGATCAAACTGTTCCAGTCGGTGCAGAATTAGCAATTATTGATAACGGTGCCAGCGCTTCTGCAGCTCCCGTTGCAGTGCCAGTTGCAGCGCCAGTTGCAACTCCTGCTCCAACGCCTGTTGCTCCGGTTGCGCCAGTTGCGCCAATTGCAAGTGCTAGCAGTAATACCGGTAATAGTGCAGGTACAGTGGTAACGATGCCAGCACTTGGTGAATCAGTTACAGAAGGAACTGTTACACGTTGGTTGAAACAAGTTGGCGATACCGTTGCTGTTGATGAAGCTCTATTAGAAGTCTCTACCGATAAGGTCGATACCGAGATTCCTTCACCAGTTGCTGGTGTAATTACTGCGATTGAAGTTCCAGCAGATACCACAGTTGCGGTCGGTGCACGTTTAGCGGTAATTGGCGGTAGCGGTGCTCAACCATCTGCGCCAGTTACATCAACTCCAGCACCTGCTGCACCAGTTGCGCCTGTCGCTCCAGTTACTCCTCCAGTTACTCCCATAACGACGGTTACAAGTGCACCTGCTGCTGTTTCATCACAACCTGCCGATGCATATGTAACTCCGATAGTTAGAAAACTTGCTTCAGAGTTGGGTGTAAATCTAGCCACTGTTAAAGGTACGGGTGTTGGCGGAAGAATTCGAAAAGAAGATGTACAAGCTGCTGCTAAACCAATAGCCGCTGCGCCAGTGGCTCCAGTCGCACCATCAAGTGCTGCAAATGTGAGCGCACCAAAGAGCGCTGCCCTAGTTGCCGCCTCTCCATTACGCGGCACGACAGTTCCGATGTCCAGACTTCGTAAAGTCATCGCAGCTCGAATGGTGGAATCACTACAAGTTTCCGCACAATTAACAACCGTTGTAGAAGTTGATGTCACCAAGATCTCTCGTTTACGCGATAAGGCAAAGGCGAACTTTGAAGCGCGCGAAGGCGTCAAACTCTCATTCTTACCATTCTTCGCAGTTGCAGTTTGTGAAGCGCTAAAACAACATCCAGTCGTTAACGCATCAATCGATGGCGAGAATATCGTCTACCACGGTGCAGAGCATTTGGGTGTAGCGGTAGATACCGAACGCGGATTACTTGTTCCAGTAATTCATAACGCTGGCGATTTGAATATGGGTGGCATCGCTCGAAAGATCGCAGATCTCGCAGCGCGCACCCGTGATAACAAAGTGACTCCAGATGAATTAGGCGGCGGAACCTTTACGTTGACCAACACTGGTTCTCGTGGTGCGCTATTCGATACCCCGATCATCAATCAACCACAAGTTGCGATTCTTGGACTTGGTTCTGTGGTTAAGCGCCCGATGGTCGTTAAAGGCGCTGATGGTGGTGAAACGATTGCGATTCGTTCGATGGTGTATTTGGCACTTTCTTACGATCACCGAATTGTTGACGGTGCAGATGCAGCACGTTTCTTGGTAACTTTGAAGGATCGTTTAGAAGCCGGCAATTTCGAGGCAGAGTTAGGTCTCTAAGCCTTGGCGCTTAAACGAATTGCTATTACCGGTGCATCCGGTCTAATCGGCAGTGCGCTGGTCGGAAAGTTAAAGAGCGATGGATATAACGTTCAACGTTTAGTCCGTCGTAATCCGATATCAAATGAAGAGGTCTTCTGGAATCCCCAGGAATCTAAGATCGATTTAGAGGCTTTGGCAGGTGTGGATGCGGTCATCCATCTAGCCGGTGCAAATGTTGGCGATAAACGTTGGACCAAGCGCTATAAATCCGAGATCTTAAATTCGCGTCTTTTAGGAACCACCACCATTGCAAATGCGGTAAATGAATTAAAGCCAAAAGTTTTCATTTCATCCTCTGCAATTGGTTGGTACGGCGAGACTGGTAATCGCGCAGTAACAGAGAGCGATCGCGGCGGAGATGATTTCCTTGCTGCTGTATGCCGCGAATGGGAGGCTGCAGCTGATCTTGTCACTGGAGTACGAACCGTAAAGATTCGTACTGGTTTAGTTCTAGAACCAACTGGTGGCGCGCTTGGTCGTATGTTGCCGCTCTTTAGATTCGGACTTGGCGGCAAATTAGGAAATGGTAAGCAATGGTGGTCATGGATAACTTTGCATGACGAACTTCGCGCCATCGAATTCATCTTAGAGAACGAGAAGTTATCTGGAGCAATTAATTTAACTTCGCCGAACCCAGTTACTAATCAAGAGTTCACCTCTGCACTCGCGCGCGCGCTTCGTCGCCCAGCGCTCTTTCCGGCGCCAGCTATTGCGTTGAAATTGGCTTTGGGTGGGTTCTCTACTGAGATCTTGGGATCAAAAAAGGTAATACCTGGAGTGTTACAAGAAGCGGGATTCCAATTCGATTACCCGCATATTGGACCAGCGCTAGAAGCGCTGACCGATTAAGGTCTCAGCCGCTCTCCTACCTGATTTAAGCGCACCATTTTGAGATGGTGATTCCCGCCAATCGCCTGCGACAAAGATGTTTTTAGCGATACGAACGTTATTCGCAAGGCGATTACCAACTCGAGCAAGTGGTAACGCCGCGGGAATCTCGTACTTAGCGATCAATTCCCACTTCTGAGTCGAAGTACCCCACATCGCCGAAAGATGTCTACGCACCTCAGATTCTGAAGCCCTTTGAATCGTCGTAGTTGAAACTAAATGTCTTCCAACTGGTGCATAACTTGGAACCATGTTGCTGATAACCAAAGAATTAACTACTGGACCTGCCTGCATGCCATCTAACAACAGATACGGATGCTCTGAAGGCGAGTAATTTGGAACGTGATACCAAGTAGTGCAACCAACTTGAGGCGGCACCGAATCGATATCTAGCAATTGTGCCGCGGTAGTCATATCGGTAGCAATTATCAAAGCATCGAATTTGATTTTGCCGGATCGCTTATTTGTCTTGAGATAACCATCTTTTACGGATTCGATCCTAGTTTTTAACTGGAGATTCTTCACGCGCTTTGCCAACGCCATCGACAATTCGCCTACTCCACCTGATGGTAATCCAGGTCGACCAGTTACAAATGAAGTGATGATCTCTTTACCGACCGAACCTTCGACTTCTGACGGATCGATTAGAAACACGCCCGTTAAGAAAGGTCTTAGTACTCGATCATATGTACGACCTAAAGGCGACAATTGATTTGCTACAGATTCGCCTGATTTTGGCGATCTGGCCAAGTAACCTAGTAACCCTAACTTCTGTCGAATCGAGCCGGTCTGTCCATCAAGCGCGCTTGTTAAATGCTTCCGCGGATCGCCTAGGAAACTCTCTCTGCCCTCAATAGTTATCGAAACCGCACGTGGTGCTTCAACAAAATCGATCTCATTGATTACATTTAATATCCGTAACTCAGGGTAATTGGCGTTAATCAATTGAAATCCGCGGTCCAAACGGAACCCGTCGACGACATCGGTTGCAACTCTTCCACCAACGCGATCTGAAGCGTCGATTAATAGAACTTCATAGCCGGCATCTTGTAGGGTCAACGTGGCATTTAACCCAGCCAGACCCGCTCCAACTACAACAACTTTCATCTAGAAACTCCGCGCCTGGTCAATGATCTCTGCAACTTGTAACACTAATGATTTAGAGATCGGTAACACTCCGCCCTTTGATAAGAATTGGTACATTTTCTGATAGAACATGGAGTAATCACCTGGTACTGCAGGAAGTTCTTCGACTCTATCCCCCAGATGTAACTCTACTTTTGAACGCTTCTCGCCCGTAGCATAATTACCAGCGCGAAGTAGCGCCTCTTGCGGGTCTAACTCATTTATAACTAATGCGCCTTTATTGCCAAGTAACCTGATGCGTGGTCCTGGTGCACCCGAGATCGCGCTAGCGCAGAGTGATGAAACTACGCCACTCTCATGCTCTAAAACCAAGAGCACATCATCATCTGAAGCGCCGCGAATGGATTGCACATTTGCATACTTCAATTTCGCCGGACCGAAACATTCAATCGCGGTCGAAATCAGATGGCTCTGTAAATCAAGTAACAATCCACCACCATGTTGTGAACGCAATTGTTCGCGCCATGACTGCGCTGCTAGATCTGGGCGAAATCTTTCGAAACGACCGTCGAATCGATGTGGAGTACCAATTGGGTTATCTTTTGAACTTAGCATCTCTTTTATCGTTAAAGTATCGCTATCCCAAAGTCGGTTAAAGTAAACCGTTATCGGTACGTTCTTGCTCTCGGCGTAATTAAATAGCTCGCGTGTTCCTGCCAAGGTTGTCGCCATGGGTTTATCAACCACTACCGCTACCCCGGCATCAATTGCCGATTTGGCATTTGATTCATGTGCGGTGTTTATCGACGCAACTACGACTAAATCCAATTTCTGTGCAAGTAACTCTTCAGCGTTATTACAAATCACCGCATCAGGAAAATCGCTCTTCGCTTGCGCTATGCGCTCTGGATTGCTGGTTTGAATCGCAACAACTTCAAAACCGGCGAGCTTTAGTAATGGCGCATGGAAGACTCGCCCCGCAAGGCCATAACCAAAGATTCCAGCGCGCATCGGCTCTTAATCAGCTAATTTCGCTGGCCACCAGATTCGCTTACCCAATATATGTACCAAAGCCGGTACCAAGAGCGAACGAACTACCAATGTATCAAGTAGCACACCAAAAGCGACCGCGAATGCGATCTCAGCAAGCGCCACTAACGGCAATACACCAAGCACGGTGAAGGTGGCGGCGAGAACAACGCCAGCTGACGTAATCACTCCACCAGTAACAGTTACACCTTTGATGGTGCCAGCTTTGGTTCCGAACTTAAGCGCCTCTTCGCGAACACGGGTCATTAAGAAGATGTTGTAATCGATACCAAGTGCTACTAAGAATACGAAGGTAAATAGTGGGAATGAGGTATCTGCACCGGGGAATTTGAAGATGTGATTGAAGACGAATGCGCAGGCACCAAGAGTTGCCGCAAATGAGAGAATCACAGTTAGTAGTAGCACTACCGCTGCCAAGATGCTCCTTAGTAGCAAGGCCAAGATAATCGCAATAATAATTAATACGATCGGAATGATTAGATTACGATCGTGCCTTGCAGCAACATCGACATCATGGAAGGTCGCACTAATTCCACCAACTAGCGCTTTTGAATCTATCGCCTTAACTGCAGAGCGAATATCCGGAATCACCTCGCGTGCTTGACTGGAATCTGCCGGATATTTCAAGGTCGCATCAAGGACGATATTTCCATTTACCTCGGTGCTGATATTGGTGGCAGGATTTTGAATCTCCGGTGCGACAGTTGCAACACCTGGAACCTTCGCCACAGCAGCAATTACTTCGGCAGATTTATCTTTTGCAACCAGAATCTGAGTTGGCTGGCTCTGTCCACCAGGAAAATGTTGCAATAACAACTCTTGGCCAAGCAGAGATTTTGGCTTCTTTGTGAAGCCATCGAGCGTTGAAATGCCAGTTGCCTTAAGCGTTGGCAATAACGCAACCATCACTAAAAGAACCAGTGAGGTAATCACCGCGAATTGGCGGGGTTTGCGTGCAGTAGCTTGTGCCACCTTCGACCAGATACCTGTTAATTTCTCATCCTGATCATCATGGCGTGGAATCTTCGGCCAGAAGATCCAACGACCAAAGAGAACCAATAACGCTGGAAGTAACGTCAAAATCGTGATCATCGCACAGACGATTCCGATTGCCCCAACTGGACCTAGTGATCGCGTGTTCTTCAATTCGGAGAACAAGAGAATTAACAAACCAATGGTTACCGTAGATCCGGAAGCGATGATTGGCTCTACAACACCACGAAGGGCATTGCGCATCGCATCGTATTTAGAATCATGTAGATGCAACTCTTCTCGGTATCTGGCGATCAAGAGCAATGCATAATCCGTAGCTGCACCAATAACTAATACTGAGAGGATTCCTTGAGATTGGCCATCCAAGGTCAATATGTCGTTCTTTGCTAATAAATAGACGACCGCGCCAGCTAGAGATTCGGCCATCACCGCGCTAAAGAGCGGGAAGATCCATAACACTGGAGAGCGGTAAACGAAGATCAAAATAATCGAAACGATTGCCAAAGTTGCGAGTAGTAATGTCGAATCAATACCGCCAAAGGCTTTAAAGAGGTCCGCAAAGATGGCGGCAAAACCGGTTACGTGAGCTTCAAAGCCACCTTGCTTTGCGAATTGATCACTGTAGGTGCGAATTGAATCAATCACTTTAGGAAGCGCTGGTTTATTATCGATCTGTTCAGCAATCTTCTTGGAATCAAAGGCGATGGATCCTAAGATCGCTTTGCCATCTTGAGAAGGGAATGCCACCAACGGCGCACCTGGAACCAAATAATCACCAATCTTTTGGTTGGTACCTTCTACAGCTTTGCCCGGGATTGTTTGTAAGAATCCATTAGCGGCCCCGATTTTTTGCTGATCAACTTGACCAAGAAAGAGGACCAGGGCAGGGATGGCGCGATCTGTATTTGGTGAGAATGGTTTGTAGGCATCATTGAAGTAACGAGACTCGGCGTTCTTTGGTAAGAAATCTGAGTTATCGTTCTTCTGAACCGTTGAGAGCTTTCCGAAGATTGGACCTGCCACCCCGGAAATGCCGAACCAAACTATTACGGTAATGATTGCGATCCAAAGTGGCTTTCTTCCGCGAACGCGCATGATTTCCCCTGATTAATTACTATCGGTCTTCGATTGGATTGAGAGTAGAAGTCTAACTACTCTCCCGATTTTTCTCATTTTAATGGGGTGATTAGGCTTAGCCCGTGGCAGTAGCCGTTTCTGATATCAAGGTAATTCATAGCGGGCTACTCGATTATCAAACCGCTTGGCAACTGCAACGAAAAATTCATGAAGGTGTGGCAAATAACACCGAGGCAAATACCTTGATGTTGGTCGAACATCCATCTGTCTTCACTGCTGGACGTCGAACCGATTTATTGGAAAGACCGACTGATGGCACACCGGTAGTAGATGTTGATCGCGGCGGACGAATCACTTGGCATGGACCCGGACAGATCGTCGGATATCCGATCGTGAAATTAGAGAAAAGAAATGAAGTGGTTGGTTTCGTTAGACACCTAGAAGAAGCAATCATAAAAACCATTTCAGATTTTGGTTTAACTGGAATCCAAATTGAAGGCAAGACTGGTGTTTGGATCAAAGATGATAAAAGCGAACGAAAGATCGCAGCCATTGGAGTTCGCGTAGCAAAAGGCGTGACGATGCATGGCTTTGCGTTAAATGTCTGCCCCGATTTAACATTCTTCGATCGCATTGTGCCCTGCGGAATGCCTGAGGCGATTACCACCAGCATGCAGCTTGAACTAGGCCGCCCAATTTCTATCGCAGAGGTCACACCAGTGCTAGAGAAATATATGCTGACTGCGCTTTCTGAGGTATCTAGTAGTAGCAAGTAGAGTTAGCGCATGACCACCGCGCCAGAAGGTCGCAAACTATTACGTATTGAGGCTCGCAATGCCGAGGTGCCAATCGAGCGTAAACCAGAGTGGATCAAGACGCGCGCCAAGATGGGGCCTGAATATGCGCAGCTACGAAATCTAGTTATCTCTGAAGGTTTACATACCGTCTGCCAAGAAGCGGCCTGCCCTAATATCTTCGAATGTTGGGAAGATCGCGAAGCAACTTTCCTAATTGGTGGCGAGGTATGCACCAGACGTTGCGATTTCTGCAACATTGATACTGGTCGACCTGCGAAATTAGACCGTGATGAACCGCGTCGCGTAGCAGAATCAGTTAAATCGATGCAATTGCGCTACGCAACCATCACCGGTGTTACCCGTGATGACTTAGAAGATGAAGGTGCTTGGTTATACGCCGAAACGATTCGCAAAGTGCACGAATTAAATCCCGGAACTGGCGTTGAAATGTTGGCCCCCGATTTCAGCGGTAAACCAGAGTTGTTAAATCAAGTTTTTGACGCTCGCCCAGAGGTCTTCGCGCATAACTTGGAGACAGTGCCACGTATATTCAAGCGAATCCGCCCAGCTTTTAATTACGAAAGATCATTAAATGTAATCACCCAAGCTCGTGAATTTGGTTTGATCACTAAATCGAACTTGATTCTTGGCATGGGAGAAGAGCGTTCTGAAGTATCGCAAGCGCTTAAGGATCTACATGAAGCGGGTTGTGATTTGGTGACTATCACGCAATACCTTCGTCCATCAGCTAAGCACCACCCGATTGCACGCTGGGTAAAGCCAAATGAATTCGTGGAATTGGCCGATGAAGCACGAGCACTTGGATTCGCTGGCGTGATGAGCGGACCCTTGGTTCGTTCGAGTTATCGCGCCGGTCGTTTGTATAAAGAGGCCTTCGAAAAACGCAACATAATTGGATGAACCATGGCAGAACTCGTATATCCACCGGTAATCGGCGCCTTCAAATTACTTTGGAAGGGACTAGATCTTCAATTCAAGTTCGAAGGTCAAGAGAACTTGCCAAAAAGAGGCGGCGCAGTTCTTGCCAGCAACCATGTCAGTTACATGGATTTCGCTTTGATCGGAACTGGCGCTTTGCATTTGAAGCGATATATACGTTTTATGGCAAAGAAAGGCGCTTTCGATAACAAGATCGCAGGTCCACTACTTCGCGGAATGAAACATATCTCTGTAGACCGTGAGAACGGCGGAGCCTCCTTTGTTGCAGCGCTGCGTGCACTTAGAGATGGCGAGATCATCGGTATCTTCCCTGAAGCAACTATCAGCACCTCCTTTGAGATCAAAGGGATGAAATCTGGCGCGGTGCGTCTTGCAATTGGTGCACAAGTTCCGGTGATTCCAGTTGTGATCTGGGGTTCACAGCGAATTTGGACAAAAGGGCTACCTAAAAACTTTAAACGAAAATCAATTCCGATTCACATTTCTTATGGCGAACCGCTGTACTTTGCAAAAGATGCCGATGTTGAGAAATCCGAGCAAGTATTACGTGAAAAGATGATCGAGATGTTACATCAGGTCCAATCTGGATATCCGGATAGCCATGTTGGCGAAAGATGGGCGCCACAACGCCTTGGCGGCACTGCTCCAGCGCCAGTTATTGAGAAGTAATTACTGAGGGTAAACTCCCCAGCTATGTTCAAGCAGATTCGTGAAGCATATAAAGTAACCAAAGAGGCAAAGCCTTGGATAGGCATTGCGCTTCTTGCGATCCTAATCTCCGTAGAGACAATTGGAATATTGCTCGGCGCTTTTGCAGGCCACCCCATCTATGCCGCTTTTGTTTCATTGCCGTTTGCTTTCCTCGCCTCATTATTCTGCTTTAGCTTCATCGCCAATCGCGCGGCATATTCATCAATCGAAGGCGTCGCTGGCGCTGGCGCTTCAGTATTGATGGCGATTCGTCGCGGCTTCACCACTACTCCAATGGTTGCAGTTAATAAGCAACAAGACATGGTTCACCGCAGCGTTGGTCGCGCAGGTGTAGTTCTCGTTGGCGAAGGCGGCAATGCGGTTCGTCAAATGCTTAACGACGAAGCCAAGCGAGTCGAACGATATGTTCCTGGCGTTCCAGTTACGACGGTTCTAGTTGGCGATAACCAAGGGCAAGTGCCACTTCGCAAGTTACAACGTCATATGAAGAAGTTGCCGAAACAAATTTCAAAGACTCAATTGCGTGAAGTGCGTAATCGATTAAAGGCCGTCGGTGGATTTAATATGCCGATTCCAAAAGGCCCGATGCCAAAAGGTTTTAAAGTTCCAAAAGTTTAATTAATAACTTTATTTAGATTTATTTAGATTTATTAAATAGGTTCCCGATAATCTTTCGTGTATGCCGCGACCATTTTCATCGTAGGTAATTGCAAAGACCACAGTGCAAAGTAACGCAGTTCTAATTAAAGCCTGTAACGGTGTCGGAGCGCCGCCATCTTTAAATCGAACCACTTTGATTCGCATGATTCGATGGCCGAAAGATGCTCCGCCAAATGCCGTTAATAGAGTGACCTCGAAGAAAAATATCGCCAGAGTGGAGAAATAACCGGGAAAGTCGAAGCCTTTAGCGATTGCAAGGCAGGCCAACCAATCAAATCCGACCCCTGCCATGCGCCTAAAAAGTGTGACCTGGCGCCCATGGAACATGTTGCCCAGCCTACCCTTGTGCGCTCTTGAAACAAGACCGTAACAAGCGGACTACCTCTAATTAACCTTTAAATATTAAGGTTCTGCCCAGGTTCCCTCAATGACGACGGGCGATCTGCAATCAAAAAATTTTTTGGGAGAAAAATGTTTAAGAGCGCTAAAGAGATTCTTGATTACATCAAGAAAGAAGATGTGAAGTTGGTAGATATCCGCTTCATCGATCTTCCTGGTATCCAGCACCACTTCAATGTTCCTGCAGGTTCATTTGATGAAGCTGTCTTTACTGATGGTTTGATGTTCGACGGTTCATCGATCCGCGGTTTCCAATCTATCCACGAATCAGATATGAAGTTATTGCCGATTCCAGAGTCTGCTTATTTGGATCCTTTCCGTAAAGAGAAGACCTTGATCATCCTCTTCTCCGTACATAATCCAATCGACAATACCCCTTACTCACGTGATCCACGTGGCGTGCTTTCAAAGGCTGTCAATTATCTAAAGTCCACCGGGATTGCAGATCAAGCATTCTTCGCACCTGAGGCTGAGTTCTATATCTTCGATGCGATCCGTTTTAAGACTGGCATGAACGAGTCTTATCACCACATTGATTCATATGAGGGTTGGTGGAATATCGGTGAAGAGTTCGACGCCGATGGCACACCATCACGTGGTTACCGCACACGTATTAAGGGTGGATATTTCCCAGTTTCACCTACAGATCAATTTGCAGATCTTCGCGATGAAATCGTGATGAATCTGGAGAAAGTTGGTCTACAAGTCGAGCGCTCACACCACGAAGTTGGTACCGCTGGACAGATGGAGATTAACTACAAGTTCAGCGATGTCGAAAACGCTGGCGATGACATTATGAAGTTCAAGTACATCGTAAAGAACACTGCATGGCAGGCCGGCAAGACCGCTACCTTTATGCCAAAGCCACTATTCGGTGACAATGGCTCTGGTATGCACGTTCACCAATCACTTTGGAAAGGCGGCAAACCGCTATTTTTCGAAGCTGGTAACTATGGCGATCTTTCCGATATGGCGCGTTGGTATATCGGTGGTTTGTTAAAGCATGCACCTTCACTACTTGCATTCACCAACCCAACTGTTAACTCATATCGTCGTCTGGTTCCAGGCTACGAAGCGCCAGTTAACTTGGCTTACTCAGCGCGTAACCGCTCTGCTTGTATCCGTATTCCAATTACTGGTACCAGTCCAAAGGCAAAGCGCATCGAGTTCCGCTGCCCAGATCCGTCATCTAATCCATATTTAGCATTTGCTGCGATGTTGATGGCCGGTATCGACGGTATCCAGAACAAGATCGAACCACCAGCACCAGTTGATAAGGACATTTACGAACTAGAAGGTGCTGAAGCTGCAGCGATCCCACAAGTTCCAGGTTCATTAGATGCAGTGCTAAACAACCTTGAGAAGGATCATGGATTCTTAACTAAGGGTGGCGTCTTCACTGATGACTTAATCGAAACTTGGATCGCTTGGAAGCGCAAGGAAGAGGTCGACTATGTTCGTCTTCGTCCGCACCCAGCTGAGTTCGAGCTCTATTACGACATTTAA
>CAWULI010000008.1:0-17859 GCA_963923155.1 uncultured bacterium | reverse complement strand
CACCGGTATCAACTACAAGATCGGTGAAGTTCACGAAGGCGCTGCAACCATGGACTGGATGGAGCAGGAGCAAGAGCGCGGTATCACCATTACCTCTGCCGCAACTACCTGTGAGTGGAAGAACCACACCATCAACATCATCGATACACCTGGCCACGTTGACTTCACTGTTGAAGTAGAACGTTCACTTCGTGTTCTTGATGGTGCAGTCGCAGTATTCGATGGCGTTGCTGGTGTTGAGCCACAATCTGAAACAGTTTGGCGCCAAGCTGATAAGTATTCAGTTCCACGTATCTGCTTCGTAAATAAGTTAGACCGCACCGGTGCAAATTTTGATATGTGCGTTGGCATGATTCGCACTCGTTTGAATGCAACCGCGCTAGTTCTGCAAATCCCAATCGGAGCAGAATCAGAATTCCAAGGCGTTATCGATTTGATCGCCATGAAGGCACTTGTCTGGCCAGGCGAGACTAAAAAGGGCGAAGATTATTTAATCGAAGAGATTCCAGCGAACTTAAAGGCAAAGGCTGACGAAGCTCGCCATCAATTAATCGAAACCCTCGCAGAATCAGATGACACCGTAATGGAGAAGTACCTAGAAGGTGCTGAACTATCTGAAGATGAGATCATCGCAGGTATCCGTCGCGCGACTTTGGCGGCAAAGGCAGTTCCAGTTCTAACTGGTTCGGCGTTTAAGAATAAAGGCGTTCAACCAATGCTCGATGCAGTGGTTCGTTACCTGCCTTCACCGCTAGATGTAGAAGCAATCGTCGGACATAACGTGGCAGATTCTTCAATCGAAGTTATCCGTAAGCCAAGCGAGACCGAACCAATGTCAGCTCTGGCATTCAAGATCATGTCAGATCCACACCTAGGTAAGTTGACCTTCATCCGTGTTTATTCAGGTGTTTTGAATACCGGAACTGGTGTACTTAATTCAACCAAGGATCGCAAAGAGCGCATCGGCAAGATTTATCAGATGCACGCAAATAAGCGCGAAGAAATTGATCAAGCAACTGCCGGAATGATCTGCGCAGTTATGGGTCTTAAGGACACCACAACTGGTGAAACTCTCTGCGATCCAGATAAGCCAGTGATCCTAGAATCAATGGAATTCCCAGCACCGGTTATCGAAGTTGCGATCGAGCCAAAGACCAAGGGCGATCAAGAGAAGCTTGGCGTTGCGATTCAACGTCTTGCTGAAGAAGATCCAACCTTCCGCGTCAAGACCGATGAAGAGACCGGACAGACCATCATCGCCGGAATGGGCGAGTTGCACCTTGAAATTCTCGTTGATCGTATGAAGCGCGAATTTAAAGTCGAAGCAAACGTTGGTAAGCCGCAGGTTGCTTTCCGCGAGACACTTCGCAAGCCAGTTGCTCGCCACGATTACACCCACAAGAAGCAGACTGGTGGATCTGGACAATTCGCAAAGATTCAAATTGCTCTCGAGCCGATGCAAGCAGGGGAGAATGAAAAGGGCTACGAGTTCGTAAATAAAGTTACTGGTGGACGCGTTCCGAAGGAGTACATCCCTTCAGTTGACGATGGTTGCCAAGAAGCGATGCAGGCTGGTCCGCTCGCTGGCTACCCACTTACCGATGTACGTGTAACTCTTCTTGATGGCGCATATCACGATGTTGACTCATCTGAATTGGCCTTCAAGATTGCTGGTATCGCAGCATTTAAGGAAGCAGCAAAACTTGCTGGTCCGGTATTGCTCGAACCATTAATGAAAGTCGAAGTCACCACCCCTGAAGATTTCATGGGAGATGTCATCGGCGATCTAAATAGTCGTCGTGGCCAAATCCAGGCCATGGATGAGCGGTCAGGTGCCCGCGTTGTTAGGGCGCTAGTTCCGCTATCAGAGATGTTCGGTTATGTCGGAGATCTTCGAAGCAGAACACAAGGCCGCGCAAGCTACTCAATGGAGTTCGATTCTTATGCAGAAGTTCCTGCAGCAGTTTCGAAAGAAATCATTGCGAAAGTACGCGGCGAATAACCCTAATATGCAGAATAAATAAGAAACAGCACGACCCTAATAACCATAAAAGCACTAAACAGGAAAGAGGAACCAAAGTGACAAAGGCAAAGTTCGAGAGAACCAAACCACACGTCAACATCGGAACCATTGGTCACATTGACCACGGTAAGACCACTCTTACCGCTGCGATTTCGAAGGTGTTGCACGATAAGTATCCAGATGTAAACCCATTCACCCCATTCGATCAGATCGACAAGGCGCCAGAAGAGCGTCAACGTGGTATCACCATTTCGATCGCACACATCGAATACCAGACCGAGAAGCGTCACTACGCACACGTTGACTGCCCAGGCCACGCTGACTACATCAAGAACATGATTACTGGTGCAGCTCAGATGGACGGAGCAATTCTTGTAGTTGCTGCTACTGACGGCCCAATGCCACAGACCAAGGAGCACGTGCTTCTTGCTCGTCAAGTTGGCGTTCCATCAATCGTTGTTGCTCTAAACAAGTCAGACATGGTTGATGATGCAGAAATTCTTGAACTCGTTGAGATGGAAGTTCGTGAACTTCTAAACAAGTACGAGTTCCCAGGCGATGACACACCAATCGTTCGTATCTCAGCTCTTAAGGCTCTCGAAGGAGATGCTAAGTGGGCAGATGCTCTTATGGAGCTTATGAACGCAGTTGATACCTTCATCCCAACACCACAGCGCGATGTTGATAAGCCATTCTTGATGCCAGTAGAAGACGTATTCACAATTACTGGTCGCGGAACTGTTATCACCGGTCGTATCGAGCGCGGTATCGTCAAGGTAAACGAAGAAGTTGAAATCGTCGGAATCCGTCCAGATTCACAGAAGACAACTGTTACCGGCGTTGAAATGTTCCGTAAGTTGCTCGACGAAGGTCAGGCTGGCGAGAACGTAGGTCTACTACTTCGCGGAACCAAGCGTGAAGATGTTGAGCGCGGTCAGGTGGTTTGCAAGCCTGGTTCGATCACACCTCACACCGAGTTCGATGCATCTGTTTACATCCTTTCAAAGGATGAAGGCGGACGCCACACTCCATTCTTCAACAACTACCGTCCTCAGTTCTACTTCCGTACAACTGACGTAACTGGTGTTGTAACACTTCCATCAGGTACCGAAATGGTTATGCCTGGCGATAACACTGACATGTCAGTTGTGCTAATTCAGCCAATTGCTATGGAAGAGGGTCTTCGCTTCGCTATCCGTGAAGGTGGCCGCACCGTTGGTGCAGGTCGCGTTACCAAGATCAAGAAGTAATCAGGAAGTAAAAAAAGTAGTAAACCCACGTGGCGGGGGACTTCGCAAAATAGCGAGGAACCCCTGCCAAATGGGTCGAATCAATTGGTTCGGACATAAGAAAAAGAATTTCAACTGAAGGAGACCTCAATGGCGGGACAGAAAATCCGCATACGACTCAAGGCATATGACCATGAGGTGATTGACACTTCGGCAAAGAAGATTGTCGAAACCGTCGAGCGCACCGGTGCAACTGTCGCGGGTCCAGTTCCGCTTCCCACCGAGAAGAACACTTACTGTGTTATTCGCTCTCCACATAAGTACAAAGACAGCCGCGAACATTTCGAGATGCGCACCCACAAACGTCTGATCGACATCATCGATCCGACCCCAAAGACCGTGGATTCATTGATGCGCCTTGATCTTCCTGCTGGCGTCGATATCGAGATCAAGCTCTAAGGAAAGGACGAAACCAATGAAGAACACCCAAAGTTATGGCTCTTCTATCAAGGGCGTCCTTGGTAAGAAGCTTGGCATGACACAGGTTTTTGATAAGAACAACCACATCGTTCCAGTAACTGTTGTTGAAGCTGGTCCATGCGTGGTTACCCAAGTTCGCACTCCTGAGAAAGATGGATACTCTGCGGTTCAGATTGCATTTGGTGCAATCGATCCAAAGAAAGTTACCAAGCCACAAGCAGGACACTTTGCTAAGGCTGGTGTAACTCCACGTCGCTCAGTTGCAGAACTTCGCACCCTAAACGCTGCTACCTACACAGTTGGACAAGAACTTGGTGCAGATGTTTTTGAAGCTGGCGAAATTGTTGATGCAACCGGAACCACAATCGGTAAGGGAACTGCTGGTGTTATGAAGCGCCACGGTTTCGGTGGTATCGGTGCAGCGCACGGTGTAGATAAGAAGCACCGTATGCCAGGTTCGATCGGTGCATGCTCGACACCAGGTCGCGTTTTCCGCGGACTTCGCATGGCTGGTGTGATGGGTACAGATCGCGTAACCACTCAGAACTTAACAATTCACGCTGTCGACAAAGAGCGTAACTTGCTACTTATCAAGGGATCAGTTCCTGGTCCTGATGGCGGTTTGGTCTTTGTTCGTTCAGCTGCAAAGAAAGCAATCGTTGAAGAGGTGACCGCATAATGGCGCTAAACGTTGAGGTAAAGAACATAGAAGGTAAGAAGGTCGGAAGCGTTGATCTTCCTGCTGAAATCTTCGATGCACAGACAAATGTGCCATTGATTCACCAAGTCGTAACTGCACAACTTGCAGCAGCGCGCCAAGGTTCACAGAAGGCAAAGAACCGCGGTGAAACCTCTGGTTCAGGTAAGAAGCCTTTCAAGCAGAAGGGAACCGGTCGCGCTCGTCAGGGTTCAGTCCGTGCTCCTTTGCAACGTGGTGGCGGTGCGGCACACGCAGTTCGCCCACGTGAATATTCACAGCGCACACCTAAGAAGATGATCAAGGCTGCTCTTGCTGGCGTGCTTTCGGATCGTCAACGCAACGAGCGCATTCACGTACTTGAGGCATTTGGCGATAATCCAAATACCAAGGCAGCGCTCGCAGCAGCTCGCCAATTTAGCGATCGCAAGAATATTTTGATCGTGCTAGCTCGTACCGAAGATGTGGCATGGCGTTCACTTCGCAATGCTGACAACGTGCACTTGTTAGTTCCAGATCAATTAAATGCATACGACGTCCTTAAGTCCGATGATGTGGTCTTCACTGATGCTGCAATCAAAGACTTCTTAAAGGGTGGCGCAAAGGGCAATGGCGCAAAGGCCGTTGCACGCGAATCTGAATTATCTGGAGTAGAGGTGTCAGCATGAGAGATCATCGCGACGTATTGATCGCGCCAGTTGTATCTGAGAAGTCATACGGCTTGCTAGATCAAAATAAGTACACCTTTATCGTGGCACCAGATGCCAACAAGACCGAGATCAAGATCGCGGTCGAGAAGGTATTCAATGTAAAGGTGCTCTCAGTTAACACCCTTAACCGCGAAGGTAAGTCACTTCGTACCCGTTTCGGTATCGGCAAGCGTAAGGACACCAAGCGCGCAATCGTAAAAGTTGCTGCAGGCGATCGCATCGACATCTTTGGAGGCCCAGTTTCTTAATTGAAACTGGTGAGAGGATAAAAAATGGCACTTCGTAAATTGAAGCCAGTGACTCCATCAAGTCGCGGTGCAAGCGTTCAGGATTTCCAAGAAATCACACGCACCACACCAGAGAAGTCACTTGTACGTCCACTTCACTCAAAGGGTGGTCGCAACGCATCAGGTCGCGTAACAGTTCGTCACCAAGGTGGCGGTCACAAGCGCGCATACCGTCTAATCGATTTCCTTCGTAACGATAAGGATGGCATCACTGCAAAGGTTGCCCATATCGAATACGACCCAAACCGCACTTCACGTATTGCACTTTTGCATTACGAAGATGGCGAGAAGCGTTACATCATCGCTCCAAATAAATTAGAGCAAGGCGATGTAATCGAGAGCGGAGCTAAGGCCGATATTAAGCCTGGCAATAACTTGCCGCTTCGCAATATCCCAGTAGGTACCGTGGTTCACGCAATCGAGATTCGTCCAGGTGGCGGCGCAAAGATCGCACGCTCTGCTGGCGCTGCTGTTCAGTTGGTTGCAAAAGAAGGTTCACTTGCACAACTTCGTATGCCTTCTGGCGAAATCCGTAACGTCGATGTTCGTTGCCGCGCAACTGTCGGTGAAGTCGGAAATGCTGAGCAATCAAATATCAATCTTGGAAAAGCTGGACGTAACCGTTGGAAGGGCAAGCGCCCAACCGTTCGCGGTGTTGTTATGAACCCAGTTGATCACCCACACGGTGGTGGTGAAGGTCGTACCTCTGGTGGCCGTCACCCAGTTTCACCTTGGGGTAAGCCTGAGAAGCGCACTCGCAAGAAGAAAGCTAGTGATTCTCTAATCGTCCGTCGTCGTAAGTCGAATAAGAATCGATAAGGAGCAATAGTCGAATGCCACGTAGTTTGAAGAAGGGTCCTTTCGTGGATGGCCATCTATCTAAGAAGGTAGATGCTCAGAACGAGAAGAACACCAAGAACGTGATCAAGACTTGGTCACGTCGTTCGATGATCACTCCGTCGATGATCGGCCACACCATTGCAGTGCATGATGGACGTAAGCACGTTCCAGTATTCATCACCGAAGCGATGATCGGCCACAAGCTCGGAGAGTTTGCACCAACCCGTACCTTTAAAGGACACGTAAAGCAGGATGCGAGGGCGACCCGTGAGTAATACTGAGAACACAACCTTAACTGCAAAAGCAGTTCTAAATAACGTTCGCCATACTCCACAGAAGGCGCGACGCATTGTCGATTTGATTCGCGGCATGCGTGCTGATGAGGCGCTTAACGTCTTGAAGTTCGCACCACAAGCGGCTGGTCAGGATGTCTACACACTTCTTAACTCTGCAGTGGCAAATGCCAAGCAGAAGAATCCAGCGCTACGTGATGCATCTGAACTTTGGGTAGTCGAAGCTTTGGTAGATGAGGGCATCACCATGAAGCGCTTCCGTCCACGCGCACAAGGTCGTGGCTTCCGTATTAACAAGCGTTCATCACACATCACAGTCGTGGTTGCAGATAGCAAGAAGGGAGCGAAATAAATGGGTCAAAAAGTAAACCCACACGGTTTCCGTCTTGGCGTCACCACTGATTTCAAGTCTCGTTGGTATGCAGACAAGCTTTACAAGGATTATGTAAAGGAAGATGTCGAAATCCGTCGACTAATGAAGAAGGATATGGAACGTGCCGGCGTTGCTCGCATCGAAATCGAGCGCACTCGTGATCGCGTACGTATCGATCTTCACACTGCACGTCCTGGCATCGTTATTGGTCGCCGCGGACAAGAGGCTGACAATCTACGTATTCGCTTAGAGAAGTTAACTGGCAAGCAAGTTCAGTTAAATATCCTCGAAGTTAAGAATCCAGAGATCGATGCGCAATTAGTCGCACAAGGAATCGCAGAGCAGTTAGCTGCTCGTGTTTCATTCCGTCGCGCAATGCGTAAAGCAATGCAGACCGCTTTGAAGTCTGGCGCAAAGGGCATTCGTGTTCAGTGCGGTGGTCGTCTAGGTGGCGCTGAAATGTCACGCTCTGAGTTCTATCGCGAAGGTCGCGTTCCATTACACACTCTTCGTGCTGATATTGATTATGGCTTCCATGAAGCACATACAACATTCGGTCGCCTTGGTGTAAAGGTATGGATCTATAAGGGTGAAGTCATCGGTTCTCGTGCCGAGCGCGATGCTGCAGCACTTGCAGCTGCAAAGGCGGCAAAGCCAAATCGCGGAGATCGCGGAGAGAAGCGCGGTCCACGTGCACCACGTCGCGAAGCTGCGCCAGTTACTACTTCAACCGCATCAGCACCTGCAGCAACTGAAGCTTCAAATGGTTCAACGGAAGGAGCAAACTAAATGTTAGTTCCACGTCGTGTTAAGCACCGTAAACAGCACCACCCATCACGTAGTGGCGCTGCAAAGGGCGGAACTCAAGTTGCTTTCGGAGATTTCGGTCTTCAAGCACTTGAACCTGCTTACCTAACCAACCGTCAGATCGAAGCAGCGCGTATTGCGATGACTCGCTTCATCAAGCGTGGTGGAAAAGTTTGGATCAATATCTATCCAGATCGCCCACTTACCAAGAAGCCAGCGGAAACTCGTATGGGTTCCGGTAAGGGCTCACCTGAATGGTGGATCGCAAACGTCAAGCCAGGTCGCGTGATGTTCGAGATCTCTGGCGTTACCGAAGATATTGCAACAGAGGCGATGCGTCTTGCAATGCATAAGCTGCCAATGAAGTGCCGTTTAGTTCGACGAGAGGAGGCGTAAATCATGGCGACAAAGTCAACGTCTGCTGAAGAGCTACGCCAGTTATCACCAGAAGAGTTAGCTGGAAAGCTACGCGAATCGAAGGAAGAGTTATTCAACCTACGTTTCCAAGCTGCAACCGGACAACTCGAATCACACGGACGCCTAAGCGCGGTTCGTAAAGAGATTGCACGTATCTACACCGTGATCCGTGAACGCGAACTAGGAATCGGAGGCGCAGCGTAATGTCATCAGCAAACTCAAATGCTAATCAAGAGGCACGTGGCTTCCGCAAGACCCGCGAAGGAATCGTCATCAGCGACAAGATGGATAAGACCGTCACAGTTCGTATCGATGATCGTGTAAAGCATGGCCTTTACTCAAAGGTTATGTCTCGTGCAGTTAAGTTAAAGGCTCACGATGAGAAGAACAGCGCCGGAATCGGCGATCGCGTTCTAATCATGGAGACTCGTCCAATCTCTGCAACCAAGCGTTGGAGAGTTGTCGAGATCCTCGAGAAGGCTAAGTAATAGGTATAGAGACTAGAAAAAAAGAGAGAATAGAGAAATCTTATGATTCAACAAGAATCTCGACTACGAGTCGCAGATAACTCAGGAGCTAAAGAACTCCTTTGCATCCGCGTCCTTGGTGGCTCTTCACGTCGCTATGCCGGCATCGGAGACATCATCGTCTGTTCTGTTAAGGATGCGATTCCTGGCGGACAGGTAAAGAAGGGCGAAGTTGTTAAAGCGGTAATCGTTCGTACCGTTAAAGAGAATCGTCGCGCAGATGGTTCATATATTCGATTTGATGAGAATGCAGCAGTTATCTTGAAGGCAGACGGCGAACCTCGCGGAACCCGTATCTTCGGACCAGTTGCACGTGAACTTCGCGATAAGCGATTCATGAAGATCATCTCATTAGCACCGGAGGTGTTGTAATGGCGAAGATTCGTAAGGGCGATAAGGTCCAAGTTATCGCAGGCAAAGATAAAGGCCAGACCGGAACTGTGCTTGCAGTTGATGAATCACGCATCCTGGTAGAAGGAATCAATCGCGTCACCAAGCACACCAAGGAAACCACTGGTGATCGCGGTGCAAAGGTTGGCGGAATTCTTCACGTCGAGCGTCCAATTCACATCTCAAATGTGATGGTCGTCGGCGATGATGGAAAGGCAACTCGTATTGGTTCACGTAAGAACGATGAAGGCAAGAATGTGCGCATTTCACGTCGCACCGGAAAGGACATCTAATGTCGACCGCTGTTGATGTACGTCTAAAGGCGCGTTACAAGGCCGAGATTGCTCCTGCGTTGCAGAAGCAGTTCAACTACGCAAACGTCATGCAGATCCCAACCTTGACCAAGGTTGTCGTCAACATGGGTGTGGGCGAAGCTGCACGTGACTCAAAATTGATCGAAGGTGCGATTCGTGATCTAACTACCATCACTGGCCAGAAGCCTTTGGTGACTCGCGCCAAGAAATCAATCGCGCAATTTAAATTACGTGAAGGTCAGCCAATCGGTGCCCACGTAACTTTGCGTAATGATCGTATGTGGGAATTCATGGATCGTTTGCTATCGATCTCATTGCCACGTATTCGCGACTTCCGTGGTCTCTCACCAAAGCAGTTTGATGGCAAGGGCAATTACACCTTCGGGTTAACCGAGCAGGTCGTATTCCCAGAGATCGAACAGGACAAGGTAGATCGTCCGCGCGGAATGGATATCACTGTTGTAACAACCGCAACTAACGACGAAGAGGGACGCGCATTGTTAACGCTAATGGGCTTCCCATTCAAGGAGGCATAAGAAATGGCAAAGACATCACTTAAGGTCAAGGCCAGCCGTAAGCCAAAGTTCAAGGTTCGTGGTTACACACGTTGCCAGCGTTGCGGCCGTCCGCACGCTGTTTATCAAAAGTTTGGAATCTGCCGCGTCTGCTTCCGTGAAATGGCGCACCGCGGTGAACTTCCAGGAATCACAAAGGCAAGCTGGTAACAGCAAAGTTTAAATAATACTAATGAAGGAAACGACTACGAAGTAAGTCCATTAGGAAACTGCTTCGAGAAGGAAAACCAAAACTAATATGACAATGACAGATCCAATCGCGGACATGCTTGCACGTCTGCGTAACGCAAATGCTGCGTACCATGATTCGGTTTCAATGCCGTCATCATCGGTCAAAGCTCGTATCGCTGAAATCTTGCAGCGTGAGGGATATATCGCAGGATTCCGCGTTGAAGAGGTTCCAAATAAGGTTGGCAAGACCTTGGTACTTGATTTGAAGTTCGGACCAAATCGCGAACGTTCAATCGCCGGTCTTCGCCGCGTTTCCAAGCCAGGACTTCGCGTTTATGCAAAATCAACCTCACTTCCAAAGGTGTTGGGTGGTTTGGGTATTGCGATCATTTCAACTTCATCTGGATTGCTTACTGATAAGCAAGCCAACAAGCAGGGCGTAGGCGGAGAAGTTCTCGCCTTCGTATGGTGAGGTGAAACCATGTCACGTATCGGACGTATGCCAATCACGGTTCCTTCTGGAGTAGAGGTAACCATCAACGGACAAGATGTCGCAGTTAAGGGACCTAAGGGTTCACTTAATGTGCCAATCACCGCACCAATTAAAGTTTCAAAGGATGGCGATGTAATCACCGTTTCACGCCCAGATGATGAGCGTCTTTCACGTTCACTTCATGGCATGTCACGCACCTTGATTGCAAATGCCATCGAAGGCGTAACTAAGGGTTACACACTTCAAATCAACATCGTTGGTGTTGGTTATCGTGTGGCTGAAAAGGGTAAGGATCTTGAGTTCCAACTTGGTTACTCACATCCAATTCTCTTCCCAGCACCAGAAGGAATTACCTTTAAGTCGCCATCACAGACAGAATTGACGATCACCGGTATCGATAAGCAGTTGGTCGGAGAGACCGCTGCAAAGATCAAGAAGTTACGTAAGGCCGATCCGTATAAGGGTAAGGGTCTTCGTCTTCTCGGCGAACCAGTTCGTCGCAAGGCAGGAAAGGCAGGTAAGAAGTAATGTCTATCGCACCTAAAGTTCGTAAGGGCTCATCAACTCAAGCTCGTGCGCGCCGCCACTTCCGCCTTCGCAAGAAGTTAGCCGGAACTGCAGAACGTCCACGTTTAGTGGTTTCACGCTCTGCGCGCCATCTATTCGTACAGATCGTTGACGATTCTCAAGGTAAGACCTTGGCATCTGCTTCGACTATGGAAGATGCGCTACGTAAATCTTCTGCAGATAAGACTGGAAAGTCACGCGAAGTTGGTGCACTTATCGCAAAGCGCGGTAAGGATGCTGGCGTTAGCGCAGTGGTCTTTGATCGCGGTGGCAATAAATATCATGGACGTATCGCAGCGCTTGCTGAAAGTGCACGAGAGAATGGATTGGTCTTCTAATGGCTACTAATACAGTTGATGCTTCAGTAGAAGGCGCAAAGGAAGAGACTCGCGGAAAGCGCGGTGGTCGCGGTCGCGATCGTCGCGAAGATTCACCGCGCGAGAAGAGCCCATACTTAGAGCGCGTAGTTTTCATCAACCGCGTTTCTAAGGTGGTTAAGGGTGGACGTCGCTTCGCATTCACTGCTCTCGTTGTTGTCGGCGATGGCAATGGCCTAGTTGGTATTGGTTATGGAAAGAGCAAGGAAGTTCCACAAGCAATCTCAAAGGCTGTTGAAGAGGCGAAGAAATCTTTCTTCAAAGTACCTCGTGTACAAGGAACCATTCCTCACCCAGTGCAAGGCGAGAAAGCTGCCGGTGTAGTCCTACTTCGCCCTGCTTCTCCAGGTACTGGTGTGATCGCAGGTGGTCCAGTTCGTGCCGTACTTGAGTGCGCCGGAATTACCGATGTACTTACCAAGTCATTAGGTTCGAACAATGCGATCAATATGGTGCATGCAACTGCAGCTGCACTTAAGCAGTTGGAATCACCAACTTCAATCGCATCACGTCGTAATCGTCCACTTGAAGATGTAGCACCAGCTGCGATCATCCGCGCTGCCGCAGAGCCTTCAGTTAAAGTTGAAAAGACAACTGAAAGAGCAGGTGCGTAATGCCACGTTTAAAGGTGACACAAATTCGTTCCAAGGTTGGCAATAAGCCAGAGCTTCGCGACACATTGCGCTCGCTCGGTTTAAAGCGAATCAATGATGTTGTCGTTAAAGAAGATCGTCCAGAGATCCGTGGCATGGTTTACGCCGTTCGCCATTTGATCAAGGTCGAGGAGGTTGAATAATGGTTTTGAAATTACATCACCTACGTCCAGCACCTGGTGCTAAGAAGGCCAAGACTCGTAAGGGTCGCGGTGAAGCATCAAAGGGAAAGACTGCCGGTCGCGGCGGTAAAGGAACACGTGCACGTAACACGGTTCGTGCCGGTTTCGAAGGCGGACAACTTCCATTGGTTATGCGCCTACCTAAATTACGTGGCTTTAAGAATCCAGCTCGCGTTGAGTATCAGGCAGTTAACGTTTCGACAATTAACGAACTCTTCCCAAAGGGTGGCGACGTAACTGTTGCTGATTTGATCAAGGCTGGCGCCGTGCGCGATAGCTATCCGGTCAAAGTCCTAGGAAATGGCGAGATCAGCGTTAAAGTTAATGTCGTTGCTCATGCATTCTCAGCCTCTGCATCTGAAAAGATCGCAGCAGCGGGCGGATCAACCAAAACGCTTTAATTATTAGAAGTTAATTACTTTTAAATAAGTATTAAGGAGTAGGAGAAAAGTGCTCTCAGCATTTGGCAAGGCCTTTAAGACACCGGATCTTCGTAAGAAGATCTTCTTTACCCTGTCGATCATGGCGCTCTTCCGCTTTGGTTCCGTTGTTCCGACCCCTGGCGTCTCCTACAAGAATGTCCAAGAGTGTCTAAATCAAGTACAAACTGGTGGACTATTTGGTCTGATCAACTTGTTCTCTGGTGGCGCACTTTTGCACCTATCGGTCTTCGCACTTGGCATCATGCCTTACATCACCAGCTCGATCATCGTGCAACTTTTAACTGTAGTTATTCCGCGCTTCGAAGCGCTGAAGAATGAAGGTCAATCCGGAACTGCAAAGTTAACTCAATACACTCGTTATTTAACGGTGGGATTGGCGATCTTGCAATCAACCGGACTAGTTGCAGTTGCTCGTACCACTGGTCGATTGATCAACGGATGTACTCTTCCGATCATCCCTGATTCATCATGGCAGCGCATCATCACCATGATCTTCGTGATGACTGCAGGTACTGCGGTAATCATGTGGCTTGGAGAGCTAATTACTGACCGCGGTGTTGGTAACGGTATGTCGATCTTGATCTTCACCTCGATCGCGGCAGGATTCCCAGGAAACCTCTGGAGCATCAAACTTCAGAAGGGGCTCTTTGCATTCCTATTCGTGATCGCAGTAGGAATCTTGGTAGTTGCCGCAGTTGTCTTCGTCGAGCAGGCGCAACGCCGTATCCCAGTGCAATATGCAAAGCGCATGGTCGGTCGCCAAACTTATGGCGGCACCAGCACTTACATTCCAATTAAAGTAAATCAAGCCGGCGTGATCCCAGTTATCTTCGCCTCATCATTACTTTATATTCCATCGCTGATTGTTAATTTCACTAATAGCCAAGCGCAGTGGGCAGTATGGATCTCTCGTAACTTCGTTAAGGGTGACCATCCTTATTACATTCTCTCTTATGCGTTATTGATTATTTTCTTTACCTACTTCTATGTAGCGATCACCTTCAATCCAGATGAGGTCGCCGATAACATGAAGAAGTACGGTGGCTTCATCCCGGGTATTCGCGCCGGAAAGCCGACTGCAGAGTATTTACAGTATGTACTTTCACGCATCACCGCGCCAGGATCTCTATATCTTGCACTAGTTGCGATCATTCCAATCGGTGCACTGATCCTCTTCGGTGCAACGCAGAACTTCCCATTTGGCGGAACTGCAATTTTGATCGTGGTTGGTGTCGGACTTGATACGGCAAAGCAGATTGAATCTCAGTTGCAACAGCGAAGCTACGAGGGATTCCTCCAATAAGGAGCAAATAATGCGACTCGTCCTGGTAGGTCCACCAGGTGCGGGCAAAGGAACTCAAGCTCAATTTCTTGCCGCGCACTTTCAGATTCCGCATATCTCAACCGGCGATATCTTCCGCGCTAATCTAAAAGGTGAAACCGCACTTGGATTAGAAGCGAAGAAGTACATGGATAAGGGAGATCTTGTCCCAGATTCAGTTACCAATGACATGGTCAAAGATCGTTTAAATAAAGATGATTTGGATAATGGTTTTCTTTTAGATGGCTATCCAAGAAATGTGGCACAGGCCGAAGTACTTCGCGCAATTCTTGCCGAAAAAGCCACACCGTTACACGCTGCTTTGGAATTAAATATCGATCCTGAAGAAATAGTCGCACGTCTATCTGGTCGCCGTTCATGCTCGAACTGTCAGAAGCCTTATCACGTAGTTAATGAGAAACCTGTGGTCGAAGGTATCTGTGATGCATGTGGTGGCGCTTTGATTCAACGCGAAGACGATAAAGCAGAAGTTATCAAGCACCGTCTTAATGTTTATGCAGAGCAGACTGCGCCAATCATCAATTTCTATCGCAACGAAGGTTTGTTAATCACCATCAATGCCAGTGGTCCAGTCAGCGAGATCACGGCTTCAGCAATATCTGCGTTAAGTCGCGTCAAGTAATTATGGCAATCGAGCTAAAGGAATTAAATCAGCTCAAAGCGATGCGCCAGGCTGGTTTATTGGTTGGCGAGACCTTGCAATTACTACGCGAAACCATCAAGCCTGGAATGACAACTTCTGCGTTAGATGCAGTGGCGGCAGCGAATATCAAACGCGGTGGCGGCAAATCAAACTTTCTGGGTTACCACGGTTTCCCCGCAACAATCTGCGTTTCTGTAAATGATGAGATTGTTCATGGCATTCCAGGTGATCGAGTGATTCATGAAGGCGATGTGGTATCTATTGATTGTGGCGCGATCATCGATGGTTGGCATGGCGATGCTGCATTCTCGATAGTTGTTGGTGCCGCAGATCCTGAAGATCAAAAGATGTTAGATGTATGTGAAGAATCGATGTGGCGCGGTATCGCAGCTGGAAAGAAAGGCGCGAAACTTTCTGATATCAGTCATGCCATCGAGGAATATGTAAATAGCCAAGGCAAGTACGGCATCCTTCGTGAATATGGTGGACATGGCATCGGAAGCGCGATGCATATGGAGCCACATGTTTTAAATTATGGGAAGCCCGGCAATGGCCCCGAAATCACTATTGGTATGTGCTTGGCGATCGAACCGATGATCACTCGCGGAACTCATAAGACCAAGGTGTTGGGCGATGATTGGACCGTGGTTAGCCAAGATAAATCACATGGATCACACTTCGAACATACTTACTGCATCGCCCCTGATGGCAAACCATTCGTTTTAACCGCTCTCGATGGGGGTAAGGCCGAGTTGGGTCGCTTAGGGGTCGAGATTTCCGGCTTGCTCTAACCTCGAAACCTCCTCGATTTGTCTGATTTCAAGCCCCTAAATAGAATTATCCTTCGCGCCTCAGACCGGGGCGCTCTTAATGTGATAACAGGCAGGTAAGTTGGCTAAAGAAGGTAGCGCCATCGAGATGGAAGGCGTTGTTGCTGAAGCTCTACCCAATGCCATGTTTCGCGTTGAGTTATCAAACGGACATAAAGTTCTTGCACACATCAGTGGCAAGATGCGAAAAAATTACATTCGCATCCTTCCTGCAGATCGCGTGATCGTAGAGATGAGTCCGTACGACCTAACCAAAGGTCGGATTATTTATCGTTACAAGTAAAAGCTTGTAAAAATAAATAATTAAAGTTTTAAGAAGGGAATTACAAATGAAGGTGCAACCAAGCGTTAAGAAGATCTGCGATAAGTGCAAGGTCATCCGCCGCAAGGGACGCGTCATGGTCATTTGCGAAAACCTTCGCCACAAGCAGCGCCAGGGTTAATCGGGTTAATCAGGAAGAATTCCTATTCGTTAACCAAACACGCGTGATGCGACTCGAAAGAGACCTTCGGTCCGATAGGCCGAAGAACAGCATCGCGGAGGACCTATCGGATTAGTTAAGGAACGTTCAAATATGGCACGTCTAGTCGGTGTTGATCTGCCGCGCGAAAAGCGCGTTGAGGTCGCACTTACCTACATTTTCGGAATGGGTTTAACTCGTTCACAAGAGACTCTTAAGGCAACCGGTATCTCACCAGATACCCGCGTAAAGGACTTACAAGAGCCAGAACTTGCAAAGCTTCGCGAATTTATCGAAGCAAATTACAAGATCGAAGGTGATCTTCGCCGTGAGATCGCAGGCGACATTCGCCGCAAAGTTGAGATTCAAAGCTACCAAGGTATTCGCCACCGTAAAGGTTTGCCAGTACGTGGTCAGCGCACACATACCAATGCGCGTACTCGTAAGGGTCCACGTGTTGCAATTGCAGGAAAGAAGAAGGTGACTAAGTAATGGCCGCTCCTAAGAAAGCCGCAGCAGCTGCTCCAGCAAAGAGCGCTCCTAAGGCAAAGGTAAAGATGCGTAAGAAGGAGAAGAAGAATGTTGCGTCAGGACAGGCGCACATCAAGAGCACCTTCAATAACACCATTGTTTCGATCACCGATCCAAGTGGCGCCGTTATTTCATGGGCATCATCAGGACAGGTTGGATTTAAAGGTTCACGTAAATCAACACCGTACGCAGCGCAGATGGCGGCAGAAGCTGCAGCCCGTCGTGCACAAGAGCATGGTTTGAAGAAGGTGGATGTATTCGTTAAGGGTCCAGGTTCTGGACGCGAGACCGCTATCCGTTCATTGCAGGCAGCCGGTTTGGAAGTCGGTTCCATCTCTGATGTGACACCAGCTCCACACAATGGATGCCGCCCGACCAAACCACGCAGAGTTTAAGAGAAGGAGAACTTTTTAAATGGCTCGTTATACCGGTGCTGATTGCAAGCGTTGCCGTCGCGAGAAGGTAAAGCTCTTCCTCAAGGGCTCCAAGTGCGATGGTCCAAAGTGCCCAATCGAATCTCGTCCATACCCACCAGGACAACATGGTCGTGGTCGCGGTAAGGAATCAGAGTACTTACTACAGATGCGCGAGAAGCAGAAGACTGCTCGTATCTACGGAGTACTAGAGAAGCAATTCCGTTCATATTACGAAGAGGCGAACCGTCGCGCAGGTAAGACTGGTGAGAATCTTTTGGTCTTACTAGAAACACGTTTGGATAACGTCGTTTATCGCGCAGGCTTTGCAAAGAGCCGCGATATGGCGCGCCAATTAGTTCGCCACGGACATTTCTTGGTAAATGGCAAGAAGGTAAACATCCCTTCATATCGCGTTTCACAATTCGATGTGATTGATGTACTTCCAAAGTCACACGACTTGACCCCATTTATCGTCGCGAGCGCGGAATTCGGAGAGAAGAGCGTTCCTGCTTGGCTCGAAGTTGTTCCATCTCAGATGCGCATCATCGTCCACGGTTTACCAAACCGTCAGGTGATCGATACTCAAGTACAAGAGCAGCTAATCGTTGAACTTTACTCGAAGTAATTCTTAATAATTTAAGAAAATTTAATATTTAAATAATTGAATAAGTAGTAACTAGTAAAACAAGTAAGAGGTAGTAAATCCAAACGGGGATCAAATAGCGGATCCCCCCAAAGGAAAGAGGAGAAAACGTGCTTATTGCACAACGTCCAACACTTACTGAAGA
>CAWULI010000007.1:0-18761 GCA_963923155.1 uncultured bacterium | reverse complement strand
AATTACTTAATTCATACCAATTCAAATTCTTAGAAGTGGCCTTGGAATCAACTGCCAGATACATCTGAGCCATCAGATCATCGTCGGGCCGATTGAGTTCGCCACGCTTTATCTTGGCAGATAGTTTCGTGCCATCCTCGACTATCAATGCATACGCACTCAGATGATCAACCTCATAAGAGAGCGCTTGATCCACCGTAGATTCCCACTCTTCCAAAGTTTCGCCAGGCGTTCCGTAAATCAAATCCAGACTGACATTATCGAAACCTGCTTTACGAGCATTGTTAACCGATAGTTCTACATTCTCTGGATTATGAGTGCGGTCTAGAACATTGAGCACTTTTTTATTAGCTGATTGCATTCCCATTGAGATGCGATTAATTCCAATGGCTCGATACTCTTCTAAAGATTGCAAAGTCAGAGTATCGGGGTTGCACTCCATGGTGATTTCGATACCCATTGCAAATTGCCAACGCTGTTTCAAAAGCTCGACAACTCGACCTAACTCTTTGGCCGGCATCAATGATGGTGTGCCGCCACCAAAGAAGATAGTAGGAATCGTGGTGGTGTTGGTGCGTGCTGCAAAAGTTACCTCTGCAATCAAGGAATCAATAAATCCAGTTGAGACGTTCTCTAAAGTTCCGCCTTCGCGTAACTCGCTGGGCGTATAAGTGTTGAAATCACAATAGCCACAACGCTTAGTGCAATACGGAATATGGATGTAGAAAGATAGGTTGGACATTTCTATTTGTCCCGAGCTGCTTTTACCTTCTCGATATCGGCATCGGTAGCAAGCGCGGCAACGAAGGCCTCTTGTGGGACTTCGACGCGTCCCACCATTTTCATGCGCTTCTTGCCCTCTTTCTGCTTTTCCAGCAACTTACGCTTACGAGTGATGTCACCGCCGTAGCACTTTGCCAAAACATCCTTACGAATTGCGCGAATATTCTCACGTGCGATTATCTTGGAACCGATGGCAGCTTGAATCGGTACTTCAAACTGCTGTCTTGGGATCAATTCGCGTAACTTCTGAGTCATCATGACTCCATATGCGTAAGCCTTGTCTCGATGCACGATCGAACTAAATGCATCGACGGTCTCGCTGTTCAACAAGATATCTACCTTCACCAAATTACCCGGAGCATTTCCCTTATCTTCGTAATCTAAAGATGCATATCCCTTGGTGCGCGACTTCAATTGATCGAAGAAATCAAAAACTATCTCGGCAAGAGGTAGGTCATATCGAATCTCTACTCGATCTTCAGATAGGTAATCCATTCCCAATAGTGTTCCGCGACGATCTTGGCAGAGCTCCATGATGGTGCCTATATATTCACTTGGCGCCAAAATTGTCGCTTTTACAATCGGTTCCTGTACTTCAGCTACTTTGCCATTTGGATATTCAGAAGGATTAGTGACGGTCATGCGTTTGCCGTCTTCCATTTGAACCTCGTAAACCACGTTTGGTGCAGTAGAGATCAAGTTAAGTCCCGCTTCACGTTCTAAACGTTCACGCACGATCTCCATGTGCAATAGCCCTAAGAAACCACATCGGAAACCAAAACCAAGCGCGGCAGAACTCTCTGGTTCATAAACCAATGCTGCGTCATTTAATTGTAATTTATCTAGCGCTTCACGTAACAATGGAAAATCTGCGCCATCAATAGGATACAACCCAGAGAAGACCATTGGCTTTGGATCTTTATAACCAGCAAGGGGTTTTTTAGCTGGTTTTTGATAAAGCGTGACGGTATCGCCAACGCGAGATTGACGAACATCTTTTACGCCTGTTATTAGATAGCCCACTTCGCCAACACCAAGTCCTTGCGAAGCAACTGGTTCTGGTGAGATCGCACCTATTTCGAGTAATTCATGTCTTGCGCCAGTTGAGATCATTTGAATCTGATCACGTGGTAATAACTTGCCATCCACCACACGAATATAAGTAACCACGCCACGATAAACGTCATAAACCGAGTCGAAGATCAGCGCTCTGGTTTCGGTATTGGCATTTCCAACCGGTGCTGGAATCTGTTCGATGATCTCATCAAGTAGTTCGGCCACGCCTTCGCCGGTCTTACCGGAGACTCGCAAGACATCCTCTGGTTTGCAGCCAATTAATTTGGAGAGTTCGAGCGCGAATTTATCTGGTTGCGCTGCCGGTAGATCGATTTTATTAAGCACAGGAATAATCTGGAGATTGTTCTCCATCGCCAAATAAAGGTTTGCCAGAGTCTGCGCCTCGATACCTTGTGCACAATCAACCAAGAGAATTGCACCTTCACATGCCGCAAGAGATCTTGAAACTTCGTAAGTGAAATCGACGTGGCCTGGAGTGTCGATCATATTAAGGATGTAATCCTTGCCATCTCTTGCCGAGCGCCATGGCAAGCGAACCGCTTGGGATTTAATGGTGATGCCACGTTCGCGCTCGATATCCATGCGATCTAAATACTGTGCTCGCATATTTCGCGCCTCGACTACCTCTGTTATCTGAAGCATGCGATCCGCTAAAGTCGATTTACCGTGATCGATATGTGCGATGATGCAGAAATTGCGAATTTGATCAGGATTAGTTGCCGCAGGTTGCGGCGCTTTACTTAAAGGAATTGCCGGCATGGCGGCACCGCTACCTTAAATTATTTCTTGGCAGCGGCTTTAGCCATTGCAGACTTCTTATTAGCAGCCTGGTTGCGATGAATTACACCTTTAGCAACGGCTACATCTAGAAGTCGAGAAGCGCTACGAAGTTCAGTTTGAACCTTAGCTGAATCGCCAGAAGCAACTGCATCGCGGAATTTACGAACTGCGCTCTTTAGACCAGAAGTGACAGCCTTATTGCGTTGGCGCGCCTTCTCGTTGGTCTTGATTCGCTTAACCTGCGACTTGATGTTTGCCACTTACTTCTCCTTGGTGAATTCTTCCTGCCCAAAACAGGCTCCGAAGGTTACCAGCGAGGTTAGCGGCGGCTCAAATCGCGCCCTTGTCTGGCAGCACAGATAGCGGAAATCGCTTGTTCTAAGGCATAAATCGGGTCGCTAGCACCACCTTTGACTGCGGCATCACATTTTGCAATAGCAGCGATACTCGCGGTCAGAGTATTTGCATTCCATCCATTTAATTGGCGTCGCGCTTTATCAATCTGCCATGGTGCCATTCCTAATTCACCTGCTAATTCAAATGACTTTTGGCCGCGATTGATTCCAGATACTTTGGCGATTCCACGAAGCGAAGATGCAATAGCGCTAGTTATCATCACGGGATCGGTACCAGTTGCGATTGCATGTCGTAGCGCAATCAAGCTGTCAGCGAAATTTCCATCCATGACTTTATCTGCAACATCAAATCCTGTTGTCTCGATGCGACCTTGGTGATACTTATCTACTTGAGCTACATCGATTAATCCTGCCGGAGAATCCGAAGCCAATTGAGAAACCGCGGCACTTAGCTCGCGCAGATCGGTGCCAGCAGCGTTTACCAAAGCTGCGACCGCAGCTGGGTTAGCCTTGCGTCCCAAATCTAGGAAGAGATTATTTACGAATTCGCTCTTCTCTGATTCCTTCTTTAACGGGTCGCACGAGATTAGTTCGGCTCCTGATTTCTTAATCGCATCGACTAGGGCCTTTCCTTTTACGCCACCTTTATGCAACATGATCAAAGTCAGGGTCGGATCTGGCATATCTAAATATCTTGTGATTTCGATACGTGACTCTTCCGCTAGATCTTGGAGATCTCGAATTATGAGTGCTCGGCGTTCTGAGAAGAGCGATGGCGATAACGCATCACTGATCTCACCGACTGAAATATCCGAGGCAAATAGCGTGGTGAACTCGGCACGCTCTTCACGTAACTGTTGCATCAATTTAGAGAGAGCACGGTCCGCCAAAGCGCTCTCAGCGCCAAGCAGTAAATAAATCTCTTTCAAGCCACTCTCCAAAGCACCGGTAAGTTGAATAGACCGACCTTACTAGATGAGATGCTACCGCTAACCGGATCAATTGCCACGGCACCATCTAAATCCGTTCGTAATACTTTATTAAATAGTCGCACAGTTCCTATATAAGGGTGTCCATACTTATTACCTTTGCCCACGCTAATGAGGGCAAGTTTCGGGTTGGCTGCGGAATTGAAGTTACGGTCTTGGTATTTAGATCCGTGATGAGCCACTTTTAGATAATCGACTTTAGGCGCGTTGATCAGTTTTTGTACATCGGGTTCGATATCGCCAGTAGTCAATAAACTGTAATCCGGAGTAGTAATAAAAGCGACGATACTTTGATTATTTAATTGGCTTCCCTCTCCTCCATTGTCCTGAAATTGATGTACACCGATATCGGGCCACAAGATCTCGATTCGCATCTGCTCTATTTGTAGAACTTCGCCGCGATATGCATCCCGCATAATGGTGCCTACTCTGCGCCCTTTGATTGCGCCAGCCAATCCGCCGATGTGATCTGCATGAGGATGGGTCAATATCAATAATGGAATCTCCTTAATTGATAAGGATTTTAAACATTGATCAATCAGTTTTGGTTCTGGGCCGGTATCTATCACGACAGCAGAATTATCTGAAACTTTCAAAACTAAAGCATCACCTTGTCCGACATCACAATTAGCGATCTGCCAATCATTGTTTGGCCATCTTTGTAGGTAGGTGAGCAGCATGAAAATCGGGACAAGGAAGATTAGATATCTACGCAAAAAATGAGCGATTATTGCAAAGAAGATAAGTATAAGTGCGCTCTTTAACTGCACCACCGGATATTCAGCAGCGAAAAAGGCGATCTTCGTGATTAGGCTTGCAGGTATTTTCGCAATTGCGATAAGCAATGGTGCAATCGGCGGAGCCAATGCCGCAATAAAGCCAAGTATCGTTACTGGCGCCACCAAGGGGGCTGCAAGTACATTGGCAACGATCGAGGTGAGTGATAGATAGCCACTTAGCGAAACGATGATTGGCGCGCAGAGTAAAGAGGCAGCAACTGGTTCTGAGATTAATTTCGGTAATTTCAATCGCGGCGCAATTAGCAATAAACCAGCAGTAGCTAAAACAGAGAGTGCGAAACCAGGATCACGCGATTGCCAAGGATCTGCCAGAACCACAACCGCAATCGCGAATCCCAAGGACGGAAGTGAATCCCCTCTCTCGCGATTGAACCGAGCGAAGATCACGACCGCTGCCATCGCTGCAGCTCGAAGCACGGATGGCGAAGGTCTAACCAATCCAATGAAAGCCAGGAGCACAAACCCCGTGGCGATTAATCTGACTCGAATATTCCTAAATAGAAATTGCATCATCAAGAGGACAAAAGAACTTACGATCGCAAAATTAGCCCCACTTACTGCAGTCAGATGCGTTAGACCAGATCTGCGCATGGCATCGCTAAATTCAGTACTCTGCAACGAGGTGTCACCCAGCACCATTCCAGGAATTAATGGAGCATCGTGACTTACCCGTCTTAACCCGCTTCGAATCTCACCCAATCGCCTCTGCCACCAATTTGGTGCTTCGATATTTTCAAAGCGATGCCAAGTAATGAACATCGCGGCTACTCGCGCCTCTTTGCTTTCAAATAATTTGCCGGTTGCCACAAACTTGGCAGAAGGAAGTAATTCATCGCCATAACCGATTACACGCACCGGAACACCTTTGGCTTTGGCAATCAAACTGATCTTGCCTCTTTTGATCACTTTAGGGTCAGTGGCCGCGGTGAATTCCAAGGTAACTTGGCGACCAATTGATTGGTGGATTTCAGAACTCTGTAGCGAAGTGATCCGAAAACTCATTACTAAAGATCCGACTATTAATGCAAAAACCACTACCAAACGTTTTTGGCGCATGAAAAGCGCAAGCGCACCTGCAATTAAGCAGATGCGCCATGCGGGAATCCAACTTTGAAGTAGCGCGCCAAGCCAGATGGCACAGCCGATAACTACTAAGCGAAAATCTAGACGCTGATCTTCTCTTTGAATTTCGCTAATTTAGAGCCACCTACTCCGGGTACTTTTTTCAAATCATCAACGCTTGTGAATGGTCCATTGCTCTTTCGATATTCGATTATCCGAGCCGCCAAAACTGGTCCGATTCCAGGCAAACTCTCGAGCTCTTTTGCACTAGCGCGATTTATATTGATAATCGAATTGCTTCGAGAACTACTATTTCTAATTCCAGAACTACCTGGAAATTTGCGATCGACATAAATCTGTTCGCCATCTTTAATGATGCGAGCCAGATTTATCGTGGTTAGATCGGCAAATTTGCCCTGGCCACCAGCTGCTTTGATGGCATCGATTACTCGGGAATTTGGAGGTAATTGAAACACTCCGGGGTGGATCACCTCGCCGGTGACATCTACGTAGATCATTGGTGGTTGAACGATTGCTGGAACATTGGAAGTCTTAATTACTTGATCTACATTTCGAAACGGGTGTGGCTTAAATATCAAGAGCGCGCTAATTAAGATCGATAAAACCGCAACTATCAATAACGCTCTTCGTTGACTATTTGAATAACTGATATCGCGCCACCAAAGTTGTAGCGCATCTAATGGTTTAGTCTGCATGGCCAATTAATACCAATTGGCAAGACAGTGAAAATACTTTTAGAGATTAATTGGGGATAACTAGATTGACTAATTTAGGAGCGCGCGTAATTATTTTTACTGGTTTTGCGCCAGCCAAAGCCGCGACAATCGCTGGGTTGGTAATAGCCAAAGCCTCTAATTCGCTATCTGTGATATCGGGCGACACCTCGATGCGCTCTTTGATCTTGCCATTTATCTGAAGCACTGCAGTTACATTATCTGCAACCAATAGGCTTTCATCGATAGCTGGCCAACCGGCAAGCGCTACAGATGGTTTGTGACCTAGGCGCTCCCACATCTCCTCTGCGGTAAATGGCGCTACCAAAGAGAGCATGATCGCAATTGCCTCTGCAGCTTCGCGAACTGCTGGATCAGCAGCTCCGCAACCGGTATCGATTGCCTTGCGAGTTGCATTTACTAACTCCATAACGCGTGCGATTGCCACATTAAAACGGAATGATTCGACTGCAAATGCGGCATCATGAAGAGCTTTATGAGTTGCTTTGCGTAATTCCAAATTACCAGTAGCGAAATCCGCGCCGGGTTTGCTGGTGACATCTCCAGATAATCTCCAGGCGCGCGATAAGAACTTAACTGAACCTGATGGAGATACATCGGCCCAATCCACGTCATCTTCAGGTGGACCAGCGAAAACCATCGTCAATCGAATCGCGTCAACGCCATGATTTTGTAGTTCATCTGAAAGTCGAACTAAATTGCCACGGCTCTTAGACATCGCTGAGCCATCCATTACTACCATTCCTTGGTTTAACAACTTGGTGAATGGTTCGTTGAATTTGACCATACCCATGTCATGAAGGACCTTGGTGAAGAAACGGCTATATAACAAGTGCAAGATCGCATGGGTAACACCGCCGACATATTGGTCGACCGGTAACCATTCTTCGATCTGCTTTGGATCAAATGGCGCGCTCTCGTTCTGATAATCTGCATAACGAAGGTAGTACCAAGAAGAATCCACGAAGGTATCCATAGTGTCGGTATCGCGCTTTGCCTCAGCGCCACACTTTGGACATTTGACGTTTACCCAATCGCTTGCCGCGCCAAGTGGCGAACTACCTTTTGGCTTTAGATCCAAACCGGCTGCTGATGGCAATTGGACCGGCAATTGCTCGAGCGGCACCGGAACCTCTCCGCACTTTTCGCAGTGAATAATCGGAATGGGCGTACCCCAATAACGTTGACGTGAAATCAACCAATCACGCAAGCGATAGTTATTAGCAGATTTGGCTAATTGCTTGGATTCCAAAACTTGAATGATCTTTGCGATCGCATCCGCTTTATTTAAACCATTCAAAATATCAGAATTGATTAATTTTCCATCACCAGCAGTTGCAGTACCAGTTTCATTTGGATCAGCTTCTCCGGTTTCAACTACGACGCGCACAGGTAGCTTCATGGCGCGCGCAAAATCTAAATCACGTTGATCGTGCGCCGGAACCGCCATGATCGCACCAGTTCCGTAATCAGCTAAAACATAATCAGATACCCAGATCGGCAATTTCTCGCCATTGACTGGGTTAATCGCATAGCGCTCTAAAAAGACTCCGGTCTTTGGACGATCTGTCGCAAGACGTTCGATATCAGATGCGGCGCGGACCTTTTCTAAATATTCACCAAAAGCTGGCTTCGCTGGTGAATTAGCTGCAAGTTCTGCCGCTAATTCGCTATCAACTGCGATCACCATAAATGTCGCGCCATACAAAGTGTCAGGGCGGGTGGTGTAAATCGTGATCGGTTCTTTACGTCCTTCGATCTCGAAAGTCACATTTGCACCGGTGGAACGACCGATCCAATTACGTTGCATGGTCAAAACTTTTTCCGGCCATTTGCCTTCAAGTTGTGCCATGTCATCTAGTAGACGATCTGCATAATCGGTTATCTTGAAGTACCACTGAGTCAATTTCTTCTTGGTGACAGCGGTATCACAGCGTTCGCATAAACCGGCAACTACTTGTTCATTTGCCAAAACGGTCTGGCAATCGGGGCACCAATTGACTGCAGATGCCTTTCGATATGCAAGCCCGCGTTCGTATAACTTTAGAAATAACCATTGATTCCATTTGTAATATTCAGGATCACAAGTGTTAAAGACCCGATCCCAATCAAAGGAACAGGCATAACGACGCATTGATGCCTTTTGGGTGGCGATATTCTCGTACGTCCAACCAACTGGATCCACTCCGCGTTTGATTGCCGCATTCTCTGCAGGTAGACCAAATGCATCCCACCCAATCGGATGCATGACATTAAAACCACGTTGCACCCAATAACGTGCAATCACATCGCCAAGCGCATATGCCTCTGCGTGACCCATGTGTAAATCACCCGATGGGTACGGAAACATATCCAATACATACTTCTTCGGTCGTGGATCATCAGCGCGACCTGATTTGAATGGAGCGAGCTGGTCCCAAATTGGTAACCACTTCTCTTGAACATAAGCGAAGTCATACGCTTGATGTTCGGTACTCATTACGCTCCTTTTATCAATTCAATTACTTTTACTTAAATTCATTTAAATATTCTAGAAATTTATCTTGGTGGACCTGAGGGGACTTGAACCCCTGACCCCTTGCATGCCATGCAAGTGCGCTACCAGCTGCGCCACAGGCCCAAGACGCGTAATTCTAACCGCCAACTTGAACTATCGCTCTCCACCTGATTCTTCGCCCAAAATCGGCTCTGGCAACGAGCCAGAATTATGTTCGACTAGATTCCAACCACGTGGCGTTGAAGAGAGAATCGACCAAGCCGCATTTGCTAATCCACCGATCGAACCCCAATTGCTCATTGGTATATTCAATAAAGATCCAATTATGCAACGAGCAGTTCCACCGTGAGTTGCCACGATCAATGTGTGATTGGTCTTGCCATCTAACGCTTCGTAAATTGCTTCAGTTGCACGTTTTGCCACATCACTTCTTCGTTCGCCAATTTCACCGGCTCGATTATCGTCGCCATCAATCCATCTAATGAAGTTCTCGATATCGGTTTCGCGTATTGAATCGCCAGTCTTGCCCTCCCACTTACCACCATCGGTCTCACGTAAGCGCTTATCTTTGGTTATCTCTAAGTTAACCAAATCTGCTAGGGCTTTAGCGGTGAAATAGGCTCGAGATAAATCACTTGCAATGATCTGTGATGGCGATAATCCGGTAAGTAATTTTCCAGCACGAGCGACTTGGACTAGACCAGTTTCGTTTAGCGGAATGTCAGTAGAGCCTTGAAATCTATTTTCGATATTCCAGTCAGTCTGGCCGTGCCGCCAAATCACGATTTTGTTGTGCGGGTGACTCATCGAGACTCATCCACATGAAGGGGAATTGTTGGACAATCATTCCAAAGTCGGTCCAACATGTAATAACGACGCAAATTCTCAGATTGAACGTGGATTACCAAATCAGAATAATCAATCAAGATCCACTCTTCGCCATTCTCTCGTCTGACCGGTTTCTCGTTGATCTGCTTTAACTTCTCTTCGATCTCATCTGCAATCGCTTCCACTTGCTTTGGATTCTGACCGCTCACAATCAAGAATGCCTCGGAAAGCAAACTCTGTCCGGTTAGATCAATAGCCACGAGATTGGTACCTAATTTGTTAACGGCGGCTTGCGCTGCTACGTCTAACTCTTCACGTACCAAATCACTTACTGGCATAAAGTTTCCTTTCGAGGATGAACTTACGAACCGATGGTGAAACTCCGTGGAGCTCTTGATCCTGGCGAACCTTAGTCGCTGAGATATCAAGCGCGCCAATATCTAGCGCACTCTCTTCTTCTGTACTTCCCGGTCTATCAATGACAATGAAATTCACTAACTCTTTAAACTCTTTCGCCCGATGCCATTCATCAATATTGGCATACGCATCACTTCCGATGATCCAAAATAATTCTGTGCCAGTCTTACCAAGTTCGGTTACAGTATCAATTGAATAAGTTGGCCCAACACGTTTGATCTCTATATCACTTACCGAAACTTGCTCTTTTATTACAGCGGGCAGATCCTTAATCGCCAACTTACACATCTCTAGACGGGTATTGCCATCCGCGATGGGTGCCGCATTGCGCAATCTGGGTTGACCCGCAGGAATTAAGATTATTGAATCAACGATTTTTCTACTTAGAAGTTCAACGACGACCCTTAGATGGCCATTGTGAATGGGATCGAAAGTTCCGCCGTAAATTCCTAATTTAACCGATTTATTTGCCAATTAGTGGTCACCAACTGATAAAAAAAATTAGCGATCTAAACGAAGTACTAAATAGAGCAGAAGCGAGAGGACTCCGAATGTAGTCAAACCAAAAACTAATGGTGAGGCAGGAAGTTCGCGTACTGTTTCTGTTAGATGGAACATGCGAGAATCTTACCTACCGGCAAGGAGCTCTTTGAACTTCGACTCATCGATGATAGTCACACCAAGTTCTTGAGCCTTCTGCAATTTAGAGCCAGGATCTGAGCCAACCAGCACATAATCGGTCTTCTTAGATACAGATGATGCTGATTTTCCACCATGGGCTGTGATAACTTCATTGATGCCATCGCGAGAGAAACTTTCCAAACTTCCAGTTACCACGAAGGTCAATCCAGCCAAAGTTTGAGGTGCTAAATCAGTTTGCACCAATTCCATCTCTACCCCAGCCTTGCTCCAACGTTTAACAATCTCTTTATGCCAATCAACTTTGAACCAATCAATGATTGATTCTGCGATTACGGATCCGACGCCATCTACCTGAGATAGCTCCTCAACGTTGGCTTTGGAGATTGCAGCTAATGATTTGAAATGGCTTGCTAACGCCTGAGCTGCAGTTGGACCTACATGTCTTATCGAAAGTGAAACAATGACTCGCCAAAGTGGCCGCGTTTTTGCTTCGGCTAGTGCATCTAATAACTTTTGGACGTTTGCAGCGGGGCTACCATCTTTCTTAACAAAGAATGGCGATCTCACCAAAGATTCTTCGGCTAAATCAAATAGTTGTGATTCATCCGTGATGATCTTGGCATCAAGAAGCGCATTAGCTGCTTCGTATCCCAAAATATCTATATCTAAAGCCGAGCGAGATCCGATATAAAAGAGTCGTTCCCGCAATTGTGCCGGACAACTTTGAGAATTCGGACAGCGAAGATCCACATCTCCCAAAGTTTGTTCCACTAACTTCGTGCCGCAATCAGGACACTTTGTTGGCATCTCGAAATTGCGCTCTTTACCAGTGCGGCGATCGGTAACTGCAGATAAGACTTCAGGAATCACATCACCGGCTTTACGTATCACTACGTAATCACCGATTAAAACGCCTTTTCGCGCAACCTCTTGCGAGTTATGCAAAGTCGCATGAGTAACCGTAGAACCTGCTACGACCACCGGTTCCATGACTGCAAAAGGCGTAACTCTTCCGGTTCGACCAACACTAACTTTGATATCTAGTAACTTGGTTACAACTTCCTCTGGCGGGTATTTAAATGCGATCGCCCACTTTGGTGCGCGAGAGGTAACACCAAGCCTTTTTTGCAGCGCGATCTGGTTTACCTTGATCACTACCCCATCTATCTCATGTTCGAGGTCGTGGCGATGTTTTGCGTAGTTTTCTATGTACTTGATTACTTCCTTGCGATTCTTTACCACTTGATATCTCGAACTAGTGGGTAAACCGAAGGATTTAAGCAATTCGTAGGCATCGCTCTGATTCTCGAATTCGGTGGCTGTGGCTCCGATTCCGTGAACCAAAATGCTAAGTGGTCTGCCTGCAGTGACGCGAGGGTCCTTCTGTCTTAAGGAACCCGCAGCGGCATTACGTGGATTGGCGAAGGTGGGCTTACCTGATTCTTCCAGCGACTCATTTAATTCGTTAAATGCTGCGATTGGAAAATAGACCTCACCGCGAACTTCGATTAATTTTGGAACTTGCTCACCTTTTAACTCATGTGGCAAATTTTTGATGGTCTTCACATTTAAGGTGACATCTTCTCCGGTAACACCATTGCCGCGGGTAAGTGCTTTAGTTAAGAACCCGTTCTCATAGCGAAGATTGATCGCCAAACCATCGATTTTTAATTCGCATAACCATTGGGCATCAGTAGCTTCTTTATCGACCCGATCAAACCAAGCGATTAATTCCTCATCATCAAAAGCATTATCTAAGCTCATCATCTTCTCTAGATGATCAACCTGTTCGAAGGTGGTAGCAAAGCCACCACCGATTCCAAGTGTCGGTGAATCAGAAGCGCGAAGTTCTGGGTGTTCCTTCTCTAACTTCTCGAGCTCTCGCATCAATTTGTCAAAATCAGCATCTGAGATGCTCGGATTATCTAAGACATAATATTTAAAGATGTGATCGCGGATTTCTTCGGTTAATTGTGCGATCCGTTGCCTTGGATTCATGCGGTCTCACAGACTGTTGCCGAACCTACGACTCGATCACCATCGTAGATAACTGCAGCTTGGCCAGTGGCCAGACCAAGCAAGGGCTCAACTAATTCGATCTCTAATCCGCCATTTATTTCGCGATATTTGCAATCAAGCGCTGCACCATGTGCGCGCACTTGTACAAAACCAACGCGCCAATCAATACCTGGGTTCGGTCCACACCAAACTGGTTTTTCGCCGATGATTCTCTGCACCGCAAGATCCTCTTTGCTGCCTACGACAACGGTGTTGCTCTTTGGTTCGATCTTCAAGACAAAACGTGGGTTGCCATCTGCGGCAGGAATGGTAAGACCCAGACCTTTTCGCTGTCCGATGGTGTAGGTGTAAGCGCCTTTATGTTGGCCAATCACATTGCCGGATTGATCGACAATCGGACCGACTTCACTTCCTAACCGATCACGTAACCATCCCGCATTATCTCCACTCGGAACAAAACAGATATCGTGGCTATCCGGTTTATTAGCAACGGCTAAGCCACGCGCCTCTGCCTCTTTTCGGATATCTACTTTTTCAGTATCACCAAGTGGGAAATAAGCTCCTTGGATCTGCTCGCGATTTAATACCGCAAGTACATAAGACTGATCTTTGCTCTGATCGATCGCCCTATGCAGAGTTCGCTCGCCATTATTTTCGCGGATGTTTGCATAGTGGCCAGTTACTACGCCATCAAATCCCATCGCTTTGGCTCGCTCTAATACCGCTGCAAATTTGATCTTCTCATTGCAACGCAAACATGGATTCGGGGTTCGACCTGCCGCATACTCAGATAAGAAATTTTCGACAACTCCGTCATGAAACTCTTCGGCCATATCCCAGATATAGAACGGAATTCCGATTACATCGGCGGCGCGACGGGCATCATGTGAATCTTCGATGGTGCAACAACCTCTGGCACCTGAGCGATATTTCTGTGGATTTGAAGCGAGCGCTAGATGTACACCAACTACTTGATGGCCAGCTTCGACGGCACGTGCAGCTGCAACTGCCGAATCAACGCCACCGGACATCGCTGCGATTAACTTCATTTTGCGCTGCGTGCTCTCTGAACTACGCCCGGCAACACTTTTAGTACTGTGGCGACGTCACTTTCGGTGCTCTGTGCACCTAATGAAAAACGTAAAGTTCCGATTGCCTCTGATTCAGTACGACCCATCGCAACCAAAACGTGGCTAGGTCTATGAACTCCAGCGCTACATGCCGCGCCAGTAGAGCAAGCGATGCCTTCCATATCTAACAACAAGAGCAATGTTTCACCCTTTGTTCCAGGGAAAGTTACGTTGACGATGCCGGGTAGCGAATTAGTGGGAGTATTGATGATCGCATCTGGAATATTTGCTTTAATTCCGGTAATCATTTGATCTCGCAATTTTGCGACCTGCTGCGATGGATATTCAGTAATAGCTGCCGCAAAGGCGCAGATTGCAGGCGCATTTAACGTCCCGCTTCGAATCTCGCGCTCTTGCCCGCCACCATGAAGTAGAGCGGGAATATCCAAACCGCGCTTCAATACCAATGCGCCAACGCCGACTGGGCCACCGATCTTATGTGCGCTGATGGTTAGTGCAGTCAAACCAGTAAATGAAACTGGAACTTTAAGAAGTGATTGCACGGCATCGCAATGCACTGGTATCGAGCCAGCGATCTCGATCACCTTATCTATCGGCTGTAGTGCGCCGGTTTCATTATTGGAGTGCATCACCGAAATCAACGCGATCTCTTCTTTTCGTTTGGTGAGAATATCTTTAAGGAAATCTAGATCAATTACGCCATTTCTATCTACTGGGATCTCGATCAGCTCCGCGCCTTCTTTTTCCACCAACCACTTTGCAGGATCTAAGACTGCATGATGTTCGATACTCGATACCAAGATCACTTTCTTATTGGTGCTCCAAAAAAGGCCTTTGATTGCCAAGTTATCTGCTTCGGTGCCAGATGCGGTGAAGATGATCTCGCTAGGTTGGCAACGAAGGAAATTAGCGATCTTCTCGCGCGCCTCTTCGAGAGCGCGACGGGTTTCACGACCATAAGCATGTAATGAAGATGGATTACCGAGTTGCTTTAACTGCTTGTTAAATTCGGCAAGGACGGGATCAGTTATCGGCGTAGTCGCCGCATGATCCATGTAGATTGCCATTAGACAATTCTACTTGCGGGCGTTAATCAACTCCGTCGCCTTATTAAGCACGCTCACCAAGTCACCAACCACTCCGAAATCTGCAATCTCAAATAGCGGGGCTTCCGCATCTTTATTGATAACGACAATGGTCTTGGAAGTTTGCATTCCGGCCTTATGTTGAATTGCGCCAGATATGCCGCAAGCGACATATAAATCAGGGCTCACAGTCTTTCCAGTTTGTCCGACCTGCATATCATGGCTGCACCAACCAGCATCTACTGCGGCGCGAGATGCGCCAATTGCAGCGCCTAACGAATCGGCAAAGTTCTCGACCGCGCTCCAATCTGCATCAATTCCGCGCCCACCAGATACCACGATGCTCGCTTCGGTTAATTCAGGGCGAGCACCTTTCTGCTTTGGCTTTACATTTTTGACGGTCACCAAAGGATGATCATTTCCATCTAATTTGATTGCTTCTGGAACCGACGCGGCAGGTTCCACTGAATTTGGACGAATCGCAATCACCGGAATACCGCGACTTACCTTTGCCTTAACGGTGTAACTTCCACCAAAAATCGATTGCGTTGTAACTAGATTTGAGTCAACCGCAATTGCATCAGTGATGATTCCGGATTGCAATTCGATTGCCAATCTTCCAGCTAACTCTTTGCCATCCATGGTCGCCGCTACGAAAATAGCTGAGACGCCATTGCTCTTTGCGTAATCAGCAATGGCCTTTGCAGATTTGGATTCGACCACGACTGCTTCACCCGCAGCGCCAACCAATTCCGCGGTGTTCTTTGCATTATCTGCGACTACCAAAATGCTCATATCAATTTCCTTTCTACTAGGAAATCAACCAATTTCTGTGCACCGTTGCCATCGTCTTCGATCTTGATACCTGCGCTACGTGGCGGCTTGGCATTTGCTTCGATTACTTCAGTCCACGATGCGCTATCCGCGCCACCGATAGCTGATAAATCCTTGGTGACAATCTCTTTTTTCTTCGCAGCCATGATGCCTTTAAAAGATGGATATCGTGGCTCGTTGATCTTCTCGACCACACTCATCACCACTGGAAAATTTGCTTCCATCTCTACCTCGCCTGAATCCGTGATGCGATTGATGGAAATCAATTTTTGATTGGGATCCACGGTGACTTTATTTGCGAAGGTTAGTTGGGCGTGACCAAGTCGGGCGCTAACCATTGCCGGAATGACACTCATACGAGCATCGGTACTTTCAACGCCAGAGATCACGAAGTCATATCCGCCTTCAGAGATAACTTTTGCTAAAACTTCAGAGGTGACCATCGCATCAGCACCTGCGAGCGCCGGATCAGAAATTAAAATGGCATTGCTCGCGCCCATTGATAGACCTTTTCGTAGCGCTTCTTGTGCACGAGTTGGTCCCATGGAAATCAAAGTAATCGTGCTCTGCCCACCATCATCGATAGTGCCACCATTTGCTTCGCAGATTCGTAACGCTTCTTCAATCGCATATTCATCAAGATCATTTAGTACTGCGTCAACGCTCTCGCGATCAATACGTCCGTTTACGAAACGCTTCTCCGCCCAGGAATCCGGCACTTGTTTAACTGTTACTGCGATTTTCACGGTACGATGTTACTGGCGGGTAGGATTAAATGACTACTTCTTACCCGTTTACAAGGCAGACTGTCCCTCATGCTTCAAGCCGACCCTCGTTATTTAGGAGCGATCGAGACCGAAGAGGGGACTAACTTCTCAATCTGGGCCGAAGCTGCAGATAGCGTCGAACTCTGCCTATTTGATGAAGTCAATGGGAAATTGGTCGAGACTCGATATGCCCTTACCCATAGAAATGGTCCGATCTTCCATGGTTATCTAAAAGGTGTCCGGGCTGGGCAACGTTATGGCTTTCGAGTTTATGGTGCCTGGGAACCAGAACGTGGCGCTAGATTCAATCCAAATAAATTATTAATTGATCCGTACACCCATAAGTTATCTGGCGATTTGCAATATGTACCAGAGATATATGGGCATCTATCTCTTGATGGATTTGGTGCTGGAGATACAAATGTTATGGATGAAAGAGATTCAGCGCGATTTGTTCCACTTTCCGTGGTGACTGCAGATTCTCCAAGAGAGATCAAACGTCCACATATCAATTGGCAAGAGACGATCATTTATGAAGCACATGTAAAAGGACTTACTTGGAATAATCCAGAGATACCTTTGCACGAACGTGGTACTTATGCAGCGCTTGGCCATCCATCGACCATCGCATATTTAAAGAAAATAGGTGTAAATGTTTTAGAGCTGCTGCCGATTCATGAATTTGCTACTGAACCTGCAATTTGGGCTCGAGGACGTCGAAATCATTGGGGGTATAACGCAATTGCATTTAGCGCACCACATCGCGCTTATGCTGCTACCGAAGATCCAATCTTAGAATTACAACAAGCTGTTGATCGCCTACATGAAAATGGCATCGAAGTGATACTAGATGTGGTTTATAACCATACCGCCGAAGGTGGAGTCGGTGGTCCGCAGATTTCATTTAAAGGAATTGATAATCGGAATTGGTATCGGCATGGCGGTACCAACCACTATATAGATAACACTGGATGTGGCAATACTTTTAGCGCAGGAAAACCACATGGCGTTCGCCTAGTGATTGATTCACTTAGATGGTGGGCACAAGTCATCGGCGTTGATGGATTTAGATTTGATCTAGCGCCTGCGCTTAATCGCACCGGAAATATGATTGATTCTGCCCTTTTGGCAGCTATTACTGCCGATCCAGTACTTCGCCAACTTAAATTGATAGCTGAGCCTTGGGATATCTCGCGTTATTCACTTGGTGAGTTTCACTATCCATGGCGTGAGTGGAATGACTATTACCGTGATGCGGTCCGCCAATTCTGGTTAGGCGACTTGGCTCGTGGATTTGGAGAAGGTGTCAGCGCACTCGCCTCTTCCCTTTCAGGATCAAGCAATATCTTCTACTTCCGCGGACCTACCTCTTCAATAAATTTCATAACTGCCCATGATGGTTTCACGCTTAACGACCTGGTGACTTATCAAGAGAAGCGCAATCTTGCCAACGGTGAAGAGAATCGAGATGGCAATAACACTAATCGTTCTTGGAATTTAGGGGTTGAAGGACCAACTTCTGATGAAGAAATAAATAGAAAGCGAAAATCACTACAGAAAGCGATGATGGCAACTCTCTTACTCTCTTCAGGTGTACCAATGGTAACGATGGGTGACGAGAATGGGAGAACTCAATTTGGATCAAACAATGCATTTTCATTACCAATTGACTTAAGTAATGAAAACAGCAGTGATGAAAATGCTTGGCATGGTGGTTGGGCTCTTAATTGGGATCTGGATTCCAATGGAAAAGATCTACAAGATGCTTTTATAGAGTTAGTGAGAATTCGCCAAACTTATCTTTCGGATATCACCTCGAATTTCTTCACCGGTCAGGTCGATTTTGGTACCGCGCGTAAAGATATTGCTTGGTTTAGCCTCTCCGGAAACGAGATGACTGATGAACATTGGTCTGATGGTGAAAAGCGCTCGCTTACAGTCTTCTTTGAAGCTGGTCCCAAAACTGGTTTGGTTTTATG
>CAWULI010000006.1:0-20166 GCA_963923155.1 uncultured bacterium | reverse complement strand
AACAATTCTCGGGACTTTTAAAGACCTATCTTGGTGCGGTCGAAGATGAGAGCGGCTTGGCCTATCTACGCCCTGAGACCGCGCAAGGCATCTTTATAAATTACGATCAAGTTCAGACCACTGCACGCAAGAAGCCACCATTTGGTATCGGTCAGATTGGAAAATCTTTCCGCAACGAAATTACTCCAGGAAATTTCATTTTCCGCACTCGTGAATTCGAACAGATGGAGATGGAGTTCTTCGTCGCACCCGGAACTGATGAAGAGTGGCATCAGTATTGGATCGATACTCGATTGGCTTGGTATAAAGATCTCGGGATCAATCCAGATCGCCTTCGTTTATTCGAACACCCAAAAGAGAAGTTGTCTCACTACTCAAAGCGAACTGTCGATATCGAATATAAATTCGAATTCACCGGAACCGAATGGGGCGAGTTAGAAGGAATCGCAAATCGCACCGATTACGATCTAAAGGCGCACTCGGCTGCTAGCGGTAAGGATCTCTCATTCTTTGATCAGGATAAGAATGAGCGCTGGACACCATTTGTAATCGAACCAGCGGCAGGTGTAGATCGCGCGACTTTGACCTTCTTGATGGATGCATACACTGAAGATGAAGCGCCTAATTCAAAGGGCGAGATGGAGAAGCGTGCGGTGATGAAATTGGATCACCGTTTAGCGCCGATCAAAGTTGCGGTATTGCCTCTATCTCGTAACGCGGATCTATCGCCAAAGGCGCGAGATTTGGCGACACAATTACGTAAATCTTGGAACGTTGATTTTGATGATGCCGGTGCAATTGGTCGCCGTTATCGTCGCCAAGATGAAGTTGGTACGCCATTTTGTATCACGATTGATTTCGAAACCCTAGAAGATCATGCGGTAACTATTCGAGAACGCGACACTATGTCCCAAGAACGTGTGGCTATCGATCAGGTAGAAACATGGCTAGCACCGAAATTACTCGGTTGCTAAAACTTCCCTTACGCGACGGAGATTATTTAGTCGATCCAGCCGTCGTTCTAGCACCGATGGCAGGCATCACCAATGCGCCATTTAGACAACTCTGTCGCGAACAAGGCGCGGGTTTATTCGTCTCTGAGATGGTGACTGCGCGCGCATTGATTGAGCGCCGCGAAGAGACTTTTAGATTGATGAAACCTGGTCCAGGTGAATGGCCACGTTCAGTGCAACTTTATGGCACTGATCCCAATGTAATGCGCGCTGCAGTTGAGATGATCGGGAAAGAAAATTTGGCAGACCATATCGATATGAATTTTGGTTGCCCGGTACCAAAAGTAACTAGAAAAGGTGGTGGTGCGGCGCTGCCATATAAGCGCCGTTTATTCGCACAGATAGTAAAGAGCGCAGTTGATGCCGCAAAACCATTTGGAATTCCTGTCACGGTAAAGATGCGCATTGGAATCGATAGTGATCACCATACTTATTTAGAAGCTGCGGATTCTGCCGTCCAAGCAGGCGTGGTTTGGGTTGCGTTACATGCGCGCACTGCTGCGCAGATGTACGAAGGAAAAGCGGATTGGTCTGCGATTGCTAACTTGAAGGATCATTTAAGACCAACTGGCATTCCGGTATTAGGAAATGGCGATATCTGGTCTGGCCAAGATGGGGTACGTATGGTGCAAGAGACTGGTTGCGATGGCGTAGTAGTTGGTCGCGGCTGCCTCGGTAGACCATGGTTATTCAAGGATCTAGTAAATTCGTTTAGCGGAAGCACAGAACGCTATCTACCAACGCTATTTGAGGTACGCGAGGTGATGTGGCGCCACGGACAATTGATTGTTGAATATTTCGAATCCGAAGATCGCGGTTGCAAAGATCTTCGTAAACATATGGCTTGGTATCTAAAGGGTTTCCGAGTAAAACAAGAGTTACGCCGACAGTTCGGCATGATTGGATCTTTAAATGAATTTCGCTTATTGCTAGATCAATTAGAAGATCAGCCATATCCGATAGAAGTAGGCGAGAAGCCAAGAGGACGTACTAGCCATGGTCGCCCACCAACATTGCCAGATGGATGGCTTAATGATCCAGATGAGATAGCGCATTTGGAATTAGAAGATGCATTTAGCGGTGGCTGATGTTTAAGCTGATTAGACGTTTTATCTCGTTGATCTTCTTGGCAATAATTGCAATTCCGGGCTATTTCTATGCACAAGTTTGGTGGGGTGCGCATTATCCAGTAGCACGTAGTAGTGATTACGCCGTAGTGATGGGCGCAGCACAATATGATGGCAGGCCCAGCGATGCCTTAGAAGCGCGACTTGAAAGAGCGTTGCAACTTTATAAGAGTGGTTTGGTTAAGAAAATCATCACAGTTGGTGCAGGCGCACCAGGTGATCGTTTCACCGAAGCCAGCGCTGGTCGAGCATGGTTATTAACAAATGGCGTGCCGCGAAAGGCAGCAATTTCAATTCCGATTGGCCGCAACACTATTGATAGCACTGTTGGATATGTAGAATATTTAAAGAAGTTGCAGGTCAAAGAGGTAATCGTCGTTACCGATCCTTACCATTGCAAGCGCGCCACTTACATATCGTCCGATAAAGGCGTTAATGCAACTTGTGCGCCGGTACAGAGTGGGCCTTATTCTTTAAAGAACTCCTCACTACATTATTTATGGCGCGAAGGTAGCGCGTTGATTGCATATCGAACCTTGGAAAAATTAGGCGTGCATGTGAGTGACCATTTGGAGAGTACCGGTCTCTCAGTCGTGGGACTGGGCTAAGAACTACTAGGCTGACCACTATGTACGAAGCGCGCGACTACGAGCGATTCATCACCGAACCTGCCAAGCGGCCTGGTCGAACCGAATTCATGCGCGATCGCGCCAGATTGATCCACTCTGCTGCGCTTCGAAGATTGGCGGCAAAGACCCAAGTTGCAGTTCCGTGGGAGAATGATTTTCAACGGACCAGGCTTTCGCATTCGTTGGAATGTGCACAGATCGGTCGCGAATTCGGAGCTTCATTGGGTGCTGATCCAGATTTAATTGATACCGCATGTTTGGCGCATGATTTAGGCCACCCACCATTTGGCCATAACGGTGAGGCAGCTCTGGCGGAAGTGGCCAAGTCAATTGGTGGCTTTGAGGGCAATGCGCAAACTTTCCGCATTTTAACTAGGCTGGAAGCGAAGACTTACGAAGCAGAGCGCAGCGTTGGTTTGAATCTAACTAGAGCATCTTTAGATGCTTGTTCAAAGTATCCCTGGAGCGCGAGCGAAAATTCCAAGAAGTTTGGCGTCTACGAAGATGATTTAGAGATCTTCAATTGGATGCGCCAAGGTGCACCTAAAGGCAAGAGATCTTTCGAAGCACAGATCATGGATTGGTCCGATGATGTCAGTTATTCGGTACATGATTTCGAAGATGCGATTGTGGCTAGCCAATTGAGCGTGCCTGAAATCGAGGGCGATTTAGAAGAGATTTATCAGATCATGGCAAAGAGCTATTTAGATGCAAGCAGATCTGAATGCGATGCGGCGCTTGTTCGCCTACGAAATCTCTCTTGTTGGCCAAAAGAGTTTGATGGAATGCATCGCGATCTTGCGCGTTTAAAAGATTCCACCAGCCAATTGATCGGTCGTTTTGTCTATGAATCTGAGAAGGCCACCCGCGCAAAATATGGTGAAGGTGAGTTAAAACGTTTCGAAGCAGACCTTGTGATTCCTCGCGAGCAAGAGGTAGAGGTTGCGTTACTTAAAGCGATCTCCGCTTTCTATTTGATACAGGCCCCCGAAGCGCAAGCGCGTTATGCCAAACAGCGCCAAGTTATAAACGAATTGGTAGAGATGATCTTGCAGGCTGGCCCATCAGTTTTGGATACCGTCTTCTTGAACGCTTGGCATGTTGCGCCAGAGAATCGATTAAGAGTAGTGATTGATCAAGTCGCGAGCCTTACCGATCCCGCTGCGTACTCGCTCCACGCTAGGTTATCTTCGTGAGGCAATCACTATGAGTCCGGGGTTAATTCGCAATGAGGATGTCGCATACGTGCGTGAAAACGTTCGTATTGATGAGGTAATTGGCGATTATGTCTCTTTAAAGCAGGCCGGAGGCGATCAGAAGAAGGGTCTCTGCCCATTTCATGATGAGAAATCGCCTTCATTTAATGTCACATTATCCAAAGGTTATTTCCACTGCTTCGGTTGTGGCAAAGGTGGCGATGTAATCAAGTTCTTGATGGAGATTGACCACATCTCCTTCGTCGAAGCCATCGAAAAGCTCGCTAACCGCATCAACTATCAATTGACTTACGAAGGTGGCAAAAGCAATTACCAACCAGGTTTGAAATCAAGACTTATTGCCGCAAATACTGCGGCCCAGAAGTTCTACCAAGAGCAGTTAAATACCAATCCTGCTGCTCAAGTGGGTAGGGAATTCTTGATGAAGCGTGGTTTTGATCGTGAAGCTTGTGAAAGTTTTGGAGTTGGTTATGCGCCAGATGATTGGGATCAATTAACTAAGTTCTTACGCGGTCAAGGTTTCACAAATGAGGAATTGGATCTCGCTGGTTTATCCAAGGAGGGCCAAAAGGGGATGATTGATCGCTTTCGAAATCGCTTGATCTGGCCGATTCGAAATATCACCGGCGAGGTAGTTGGCTTTGGTGCACGCAAGTTATCCGAAGATGATCAAGGGCCGAAATATCTAAACACTTCAGAGACTCCGATCTATAAGAAGAGCCAAGTACTCTATGGATTGGATCGTGCGAAAAAAGAGATCGCGACCAAACGCCAAGTAGTTGTGGTCGAGGGATATACCGATGTGATGGCGGCACATTTAGCAGGCGTAACTACCGCCGTAGCTACTTGTGGCACCGCTTTCGGTGACGATCACATCAAGATCCTTCGTAATCTTTTAATGGATGATGATTCGTTCCGCGGCGAGGTGATCTTCACCTTTGATGGAGATGCGGCAGGGCAGAAAGCCGCGCTTCGCGCATACGAAGATGATCAGAAGTTCGTCACCCAAACTTTTGTCGCCGTCGAGCCAAATGGCTTGGATCCATGCGAACTACGCCAAGAGCATGGCGATGCCGCGCTACGCGATTTGATTGCAAGCCGAATTCCATTATTTGAATTTGCCATCCGAACCGAGTTAAAGAAGCATGATCTACAGACTGCAGAGGGTCGTGTAAATGCGCTAGCTTCGACTGCACCGATGGTTGCAAATATCAAGAATAAAGTTTTGCGCCCCGAATACATCAAACAGCTGGCCGGTTGGTTGGGTATGGATATTGAACCAGTGATGAGCGCAGTAGCGCAGTTAGCTGGTAAAACCGCGAGCACCAAGACCACAGAAAACACAGTTGGAAATTGGAGACCAAATCCAACCGAACCAACCTTGATATTAGAGCGCGAAGTACTCAAATCCAAGTTACAGATGTCCGAATTAGCTTTAGGTTGGAGCGAGTTACCTGCAAATGCATTTTCGCATCCGGCCTACCAAGCACTACGCGGTGCCATAGATGCTGGCGCTAATTTGGATTCGATTCAAAATGATGATTTGAAATCACTATTTACTGAATTAACAGTAGAACCCATTCGTGTTGATGGTGAGATATCAGATAAATATGTTGAATCTATCGTGGCCAGATTGCACGAAGTCGCGATCACTAGAACTATCTCAGATACAAAATCGAAGTTACAACGAATCAATCCCACCGAAAATGAGAGCGAATATCAGCAACTTTTCACTGAATTGGTCTCCTTGGAAAGTCAGCGTCGCACGCTAAGAGATAAAGCGCTCGGTAGTATTTAAGGCTGATTTCTCCTCTTCATGCGCCTTACGCTAGAGTTTGCCCGCTAATCCCTGATAGCTCAATGGCAGAGCAGCCGGCTGTTAACCGGCAGGTTCTTGGTTCGAGTCCAAGTCAGGGAGCTTTTCATTAGTTTTTAAGGAATTTCAACATTAATCCGCAAAGTTCATCCTTTATTCTTATTTCATGAGTTATCGCCCGAAATCAATTGCTGCCTCTTGGAACTCCCAAAGTTGGGCGATTCGGATCTTACGTTTATGGCTAGGTATTACCTGGGTCTACGGCGGTTGGGATAAGGCAGCTGATCCCGGTTTTCTCTCTCCAGGTGGCGCAACTTATATCGGTACTCAGATGCAAGGTTTCGCAGAGCGTTCACCATTAAAACCGCTATTGCTAAATTCATTGGAACATGCGACAGCACTTGGATGGTTAACTATTATCGGAGAATTCTCTGTCGGTATCGCGACCTTGCTCTATATTGCACCGAGATTTGCTGCGCTATTAGGTTTTGGAATCTCTGTTGGACTTTGGCTTACCGCAACATACACAGTGCGACCATATTTTTATGGCAGCGATACGGCATACGCGGTAATGTGGTTGGTTTACTTCTTAACCTTATATAACAGCAATAGAAAGTTGGATATCGATATGAATCGTAGAAGTGTCCTTAGATTTAGTAGCGTTCTAGGTATTGCCGGTGGTTTCATCGGGCTCGGACAACTCTTCCCGCGCAAAGTGCTACAGATTGCGGGGGCTACCTCAAGTTCTGGAAAGAAAATCGTAGCTTTGAGCCAATTACCGGTAGGTGGCACCTTTCCATTTACCGCTGCAGATGGCCAACCAGCAATGCTATTTCGCACCAAAGTAGGCGTATTCGCTTACTCATTAATCTGCACCCATCAAGGTTGCACTGTGGGATATGAACCGTCAGTTAAACAGCTGCGTTGCCCATGTCACGGCGCGGCATACGACCCTTTCAAATCTGCCAAGGTCCTTGCCGGGCCTGCGCCACGCGCTCTCGCTTCGATAAAAGTGAAGATCTCTGGCAAAAATGTAGTTCAAGCCTAAACTTTTTTAAAAGTTTCTCTAGGGAAATTTTCAGGATTCTGGGGCAATCTTTCTGCCATGAAATTCTATAAAAGCACAGCAGCCAAGATCGGCGCCGGTTTTGCAGCAGGCGCGCTATTAGTTGGCGGAATCTCAAACGCTGCAAATTCACAGAACACCCAAACCATTGGCGCAAAGGCCTGCGTCGATAATCGCACTGGTGCCATGTATCTTGCCAAGAGCACAACTTGCCCAAGTGGTCGCACCTTGACTTCGATAAGTGGGGATAGCGTCGACGTAACCGCGATCGCATCCCTTGCAACTCCAAGCGTGGTTTCAATTAACGAGGTAGTTCCGGTTGGTTCCGGAACTGGTTCTGGTTGGATTTACAAATCAACTAGCAATACAACCTATATCGTCACCAATAATCACGTGGTAGCAGATTTTGCTACCTCGGGCGGAACATTGACCGTGGAGATGAACAATGGCGATCAATATCCAGCCACAATTGTTGGAAGAGATAGTAATTACGACTTAGCAGTCATCAAGATCAATAAGGGAAATCTGCCTGAACTATCCATCGGGGATTCTTCGAAATTAGTCATTGGTGATCCAGTAGTTGCAATCGGTTCACCGCTTGGTTTGGCTTCAACTGTAACTAGCGGAATCGTCTCATCTTTGAATCGTCCGGTGACAACTGGATCAACTGGCGCTGAAAGTTATGTAAATGCGATCCAAACAGATGCTGCGATTAATCCGGGTAATTCTGGTGGTGCGCTGCTAGATGGAAATGGAAAGATTGTTGGTATCAACTCTGCGATTGCATCACTCGGCAGTTCATTTGGTGGCCAAAGTGGTTCCATAGGACTTGGTTTCTCTATTCCAATCAACGAAGCAAAGCGAACCATCGATGAATTGATTTCGACTGGCAAATCAACCAGACCTGTATTAGGCGTCTTCTTTGACACTACTTACACCGGAACTGGCGCCAAGATTGCTCGATTAAGTGCTGGCGAAGGTGCGGAGAAAGCCGGTATCCCAGCTGGTGCGATCATCAGATCCATTGATGGCACTCGTATCACTGACCAGGTTGCGGCAATCGTAAAGATTCGATCATATGCACCAGGTACCAAAGTCTCAGTTGTTGTTGATCTACCGAATGGTGGTTCAAAGACCTTTAATGTTACGTTGGGGTCGGCTGCAAGTAGCTAATAATTAATAAATATTAAGCCGAATAGGGCCACGGGTATCATTTACCCATGGCCCTATTTCGTTTGCAGATCACTTTGCCAGATCGACCAGGCTCACTTGGCGCAGTCGCCTCTGCGATCGGTTTTGCAGGTGGGGATATTCGTGGCTTGGTAGTGGTCAAGAGCGAAAACGGCAAAGGTTATGACGACATCACTGTTGCGGTTCCTGGCACCGATCCAACGGATTTAGTTCAAGTGCTTAGCGATATCGGTGGCGTCGAGGTAATTTCAGTTATTCCAGTTGAGTAAATTTAATTTAAGATCTGCGCGCCATCGCTCGGCAAACTTTCAAAGAAGCGCGGCGCTTTAAATCCATTTAGCGCAAATGCCTTAGTGATCGCATCTTTGGCGCTTTGAATGTCGTCCCGCTTCAAGAGCGCAATCGCACTTCCGCCAAATCCACCACCTACCATCCGAGCACCTAGCGCCTTGGATTTATTTGAGGTCTCGACCGCTAGATCTAACTCTGGGCAGGAGACGTTGTAATCATCGCGTAGTGATTTGTGGGAATCATTTAGTAATTGGCCGACCCGAAGAAAGTCTTTGGCTTCGAGTGCTGACACACATTCGAGTACTCGTGAAATCTCAGTTACCGCATGCCTTGCGCGGCGATATTCAACTTCGGTTAATTTTGATTTTCCGGATTCAAGTTCCGCTAAGTTAAGTTCGCGCATACTCTTTCCAAGTTTCGCAGCCGCCGCCTCGCAATTTCCGCGCCGTTCGGCATAACCGCCATCGACTAGAGAGTGGTGCGCTTGGGTATCGATGATTAATAGCTCTAGATCACTTGCCGCTAAATCTATAGGAATTAATTTGGTGGAGAGATCACGGCAATCAAGTAATAGAGCGTGACCTGCTTGCCCCATTAGCGAGATTGATTGATCCATGATCCCGCAAGGCATCCCAACGAAATCGTTCTCGGCCTTTTGGGTCAATTTAGCTAGTTCAGTATTGGTTAATTTCAATTCAAAGAGATGATTAAGTGCCACCGCGACGCTACATTCAAGTGCAGCAGATGAAGATAATCCAGCGCCTAGTGGCACCCGACCATCTACGAAAATATCCAGGCCGTTCTTGATTCCAAGCGCCCAGATGACCCCAAGTGGATAGCGCTCCCACTTTCCCTCAACTCCGGGATGCAATTGTCCAATCGAGCTTTCAAAAATAGTGGAGTGGCGTTGGGCTGAAGCCAGTCGGATTTTCTGATCACTTCGTTTCTTGATAGCAACAGTAGTGCGACTTGAGATCGCGAAAGGAAGTACAAAACCATCTGAATAATCGATATGTTCGCCGATTAAGTTGATTCGTCCAGGCGCTGCGGCGACGACATCAGGTTCACTACCGAATATTGATTGAAAGCTCATAATATTTAATGCGCTTGTGCGCTCCAGGTATCAAAGACCATTTGGTTGATATCTCTTGTTGGTTGCCACTGTAAATAGCTCTTGGCCTTTGAAATATCCGCAATCAAGATTGCGGGATCTCCGGCACGACGATCACTTGCCACGGATGGGATTTTGTGACCAACCGCCTTCTCGGCAGCGACAATTACTTGTTTTACCGAATATCCGCTGCCAGAACCCAAGTTGATGATCTCATGTTTATGTTCGGGTAAATTCTGTAGAGCCAAGATATGTGCTTCAATCAAATCAACTACATGAACATAATCACGTATGCAGGTGCCATCTTCAGTTGGCCAATCAGTGCCAAAGATTTTTACCGGCACATCGTTAGTCGCTCTTAAGATATTAGGAATCAAATGAGTTTCCGGATTGTGACGCTCTGATAACCATTTGCCATTTCGCTGGTAAGCCCCGGCTACATTGAAGTAACGGAGCGAGATCGAAGAAAAACCAGAACCTGCGATCATTTGATCTATTTCCAGTTTGGTCTGTCCATAAGGATTCTTTGGCGCAGGTTTGTCGCTTTCAGATATGGGAACTCGCTTTGGTTCGCCATATGTAGCGGCGGTAGAGGAGAAGACCAATTTATTTATGTTATGGGATTTCATAGCGCTGATCAACGCGCTTGAACCGCCAACATTTACTTGTTGGTATAGCTCTGGCTTTTCAACCGATTCTCCGACCAATGATTTCGCGGCAAAATGCATCACGGCATCACAGCCAAGCAGCGCTCGATCAAGATCTTCTTGATTTAAAAGAGAACCTTCGATGAAAGTTGCTTCCTCTGAGACCGCATCTGCATGGCCAGTACTTAGATCATCGAGCACGTTTACTTGATAACCCGCATCTAAGAGCATCGCGGTCGCGATACTTCCAATGTAACCAGCGCCACCGGTTACTAAGATTTTCAAAGTTTTACCTCACGCAATTGTTGCGCTGATTGTTCTGGCAAAACATCCATTATGAATGCGCCCATCGCTGATTCGGAGCCTGCTAAGTATTTGAGCTTTCCTGGCGCACGTCTAACACTGGTGATCTGCCAATGAAGCCGAAGTAAATCTCTACCTTCACGAACTGGCGCTTGATGCCACGCAGCGATGTAAGCCATTGGTATTCCGAATACTCCATCAAGTCTTTTCGTAACTTCGAGCGCAATCTCGGGATAGGAATCGCATTGTTCCTTTGAGAGTTCAGTTAGATCAGCGACCGGCGAAAGTGGTGCTACATGAATCTCATATGGATAACGTGCGGCATAAGGAACATATGCCACCCAATGCTCATTTTGAGTAACGATGCGGACTTTATCCAGTAACTCTCGTTTGAGGATCTCATCAAAGAGCACGCGACCGCAAAGTTCCTTGTAGCGTTTCGCGGCAGCCAACATCTTCTCAACTCTTGGAGGCAAGTAAGAGTAGGCATATATCTGTCCATGTGGATGGTGAAGTGTTACGCCAATCTCTTCGCCACGATTTTCAAATGGTGCGATATGCCTTATGTAAGGCGCTTTTGAGAGTTCAAAGGTGCGATCTCGCCAAGCCTCAAGCAAGGTTCGTACCTGAGCGGGTGATAAGTCGCAGAATGATTGGCCGTGGTCTGCGGTGAAGCAGACGACCTCGCACTTTCCAATTGCTTTCGTTAAATCGGTTTCGGGTCCGGCGTAATCTGGCAGCGCATAATCTTCAGTTGGCGGTCTAAGCGAAGGAGATCGATTATCGAAAACGACCACTTCAAAATCTGATTCTGGTATTTCAGTAAGTAGATCACCTTTAGTTGGGCAGAGCGGACAGAGCTCTTTAGGTGGTAAGAAGATTCGATTTTGGCGATGTGCCGAGATTGCAATCCACTCGTTTACTAAAGGATCAAAACGAAGTTCGCCGATACTAGGCTGTTCTTCTTGTGGGCGTTGATCGACTGCATCTCGTTTCGTGGGTTTACTGTCGTAATATCTAATCGTTCGGCCATCAGCCATCAACCGATCAGTTCGGATTACGCCGCTTAAATTCATGATGTACTAAGTATATTTGCTATACCCAATTAATTAGACCCAATTAAGAGTGCGCTCGATAGCTTTGCGCCAATGCTGGTAGCCACTTTCGCGCCAATCGGCACTGCTTTTAGATTTCCAGGTAGATTCTCGTTTCCATATCTGTTTGATCTCATCGGTGCTCTTCCAAACACCAACTGCCAAACCTGCTGCAAATGCAGCGCCTAGTGCGGTGGTCTCCGTTATCACTGGTTTCACGACATCAATATTCATTATGTCTGCCTGTAATTGCATACATAATTTGTTATTTGTGATGCCACCATCGACGCGCATCTCTGATAATTTGATTCCACTATCTGCTTCCATCGCATCCATAACCTCTTTGGTCTGATAGCAGATTGCTTCTAACGCAGCTCTTGCGATATGCGCTTTGGTGTTTGCTCTAGTTAATCCAACAATCGCACCGCGCGCATCACTACGCCAATAAGGTGCAAAAAGACCAGAGAAAGCTGGTACAAAATAGACGCCACCATTATCTTGAACTGATGCGGCTAGTTCCTCCACTTCCGCTGCCGATTTGATGATTCCGAGTTGATCGCGCAGCCATTGGATTGCAGAGCCAGTCACTGCGACTGATCCTTCGAGCGCATACTGCACCGGAGCATCACCTAATTTGAATAATATCGTTGTGATCAAACCATGCTTAGATTTAACTAATTCATTTCCGGTACTTATCAACGCGAAATTACCGGTGCCATAAGTGGTCTTGGATTCGCCTTTGGTAAAACAGGTTTGTCCAACCATCGCGGCCTGCTGATCGCCTAAAACACCGGCGACGGGTACTCCTTCGTTAGTTTTGCCATATATTTCAGAGGAAGATTTGATTGTTGGAAGCCATTCTCGTTTGATTCCAAAGATATTAAGTAACTTTTCATCCCAATCTAGAGTTTCGAGGTTCATTAACTGTGTGCGAGAAGCGTTGGTTACATCAGTCACGAATTCACCGGTTAATTTATAAATTAACCAGGCATCGATGGTTCCGAAAGCTAATGAAGAACTTGGCTTAACCCCATTAGCCAACATCCATGCCATCTTGCTGGCAGAGAAATATGGCGCAATCGGAGTTCCGGTCTTTGAAGTGATGGTCGCTTTATCTGAATCAGAGAAATTGTTTAAGTAATCAGCGGTACGGGTGTCCTGCCAAACAATGGCATTTGTAAGAGGTTGACCACTTTCTCTATCCCATGCGACGACGGTCTCTCTTTGGTTGGTGATGCCAATGGCAGCAAGATCTTTATTGGTCAAGCCTGAATTTGATATCGCCTTTTCGATCACAATTTGAGTATTTCGCCAGATCTCAGCCGCGTCGTGTTCAACCCAACCGGATTTTGGAAGTATTTGTTGATGCTCGACTTGATGTTGGCCAACAATCTCTCCTAGATTGTTAAAGATTATGAATCGAGTGCTAGTGGTTCCTTGATCTAGGCTTCCGATATAGGTCATATGTGAACTTTACTTGAACCTCGGATAATATTGGAGAGTTATGTTCGATTCCGCATTAAATCCAAAGCAGCGAGCAAGTGATTTAACGCGTCTAGCCAAAGAAGATTTCGATGTTTTAGTCATCGGCGGCGGAATCAATGGTGTTGGTGTCGCACTCGATGCGGTATCTCGAGGCTTGAAAGTAGCCCTAGTTGAATCTAGTGATTTTGCAGCCGGAACCTCAAGCCGTTCCAGCAAATTGATCCATGGTGGATTACGTTACTTAGAACAATATGATTTCAAATTAGTTCGTGAAGCGCTTCATGAACGCGAGATGATGGTTGCATCAATTGCGCCACACCTTGTAAAGCCAGTTTCATTCCTATATCCGCTACAAGAAAAAGTAAAGGAGCGTACATATGTGGGCGCGGGGCTCGCTCTATATGATGCATTACGCGGATTCAAAAGAACTCTGCCAGGACATAAGCATTTATCTCAAAAGACAGTTGCGGAAATCGCACCAAGTTTGCGCAACGATTTAATCACGGGAGCTGTTAGATATTTTGATGCCCAGGTAGACGATGCCCGCCACACTATGATGATTGCGCGCACCGCAAAGAGACATGGTGCGGTCATCGTAACTAGAGCGAAGGTCGAATCTTTAATCAAGAAGGGCAAGCGAGTGACCGGGGCGGTGGTGCGCGACTTAAATTCAAAGAAGAAATTCAATGTGAATTCTTCGACCATCATTATGTGCGCTGGTGTCTGGAGCGATCAACTTCATAAGGAATTTGGGATCACACCTGGCTATGAAGTAAAGATGAGTAAAGGGGTGCATATAACTCTGCCTGGAGATGCGATCAAAGCTTCCGAAGGAATAATCATCAAGACCGCAGTATCAGTTCTCTTCATCATCCCTTGGAAGGATCAATGGATGATCGGAACCACAGATACTGAATATCTAGGTGACGAAGGTGAACCTTTGGCGGATAGATCAGATGTGCAATACATTCTTGATCAAGCGAATAGAGTTCTACAGCCTAAGATCAATATTGACCAAGTGATTGGCGTCTTTGCGGGGCTTCGGCCTTTGGTTGCAAATAAGAAGGAATCTGACACCACTAAGTTATCTAGAGAACATACTGTTGATCGTCCGGTTCCTGGATTTGTGAGTTTAGCTGGTGGCAAATACACGACTTATCGAGTCATGGCTGAAGATGCTGTTGATATGGCTACTAATGACATCACTAAATTAGTTGGAGAGAGCACCACGGAGAAGTTGCCGATCATTGGTGCCGATGGGTACTGGGCTCTTGAGCAACAGGTTGATGTGATTGCTGCAGAATATAGTTTGAAACCAGTAACGGTTACTCATTTACTAAATAGATATGGCTCGGAGATCGGTGAGATCCTTCAATTAATTCAAGCCGATCGCAAATTGGCCGCGCCAGTTTTGCGTGAACTCCCATATTTAAAGGCTGAATTGATCTACGCCGTGACCCACGAAGGTGCGCAGAGCATTTCGGATGTAATGGAGCGTCGCACCCGTATTTGGTTCGAAGCGAGTGATTATGGACTTGCAATTGTAAATGCAGTTGCGGATGTAATCGCGCCTTATTTAGGCTGGAAAGCGCCACAGAAGAAGGCATCTATAACTGAATACAAAGAATTGGTGCAGCGCGCAAAGATTTCCGCTGCGAATCTTCACAAATAATTAGTTAATTGACTATCTGACCCTTGCAAGAATCGACTGGGGTTTTGGTTGAGGTTCCAGGTTTTGCAGATGGGGTCGGAGTACTCGTTGGTTTTACACCCTGGGACATTAATATTTGAATCGGAACACTGTTAGTTGCGTGAGTGCCTGATTGATCCTCGAATTTCACAAGCGCATCCCAAATACCGACTGGAATTCCTTTTACGGTCAAAGTAAAAGCACCGTTCTTTGATCTAACGACGCTTTGATTCAAGAGAATTTTTGGATCAGCAAGGAGTAATTTAACGGTTCCGGTAACAACGGGTAATTGATCTGGTCGCATCACTGAAACCTGGAAAATCGCTGGTTTATCAGTATTAGAGAAGGTGCTACTTAGCAATTGCATATTGGTTGGCTCGTTGGTGGGCATCATGTCTGTGACTTCAGGTACCCAGATGCCCCGGGTGAGTTGCACGAAAGAATTTACATCCCCGCGGAAGACATTTAGATCCAACCTACTACTTGGAACTCCATATTTACTTCCGATTCCACATGAGCTGTATTGCCAGATAACCCATTGAGAAGAGCAACTTGAAGTGGTCCATGCATGCACAAAGCAACCAGATAGTTTCTGCCCAGGTTGACCCAATGGATCCGCAGGATTTACTCCGTAATGCGCCAACCAAAGTGGATAACTTCGCAATTCATCGCTGCGCAACATCGCATTTTCAAGAAATTGTGAGTATGAATAGATCATTGGCGTGCGGCCAGTCTTCTCTTTAACTGTTTTCAACCAAGTAGTGGCGAAGAGTGTTACTAAATACTTAGATGCATATCGAGAACAAGAACTTCCATTTGGTTGTATGCAGTTATTCTCAAGATCCAAGGCGTAAGGAAGGGTTTTTTCATTGTAGCCACCAACTGAGGCTAGGCGCCAGATGGCTTTCTGTGCTTGTGTTTGCGCCTCTGTGATTACGGTTGCTTCATCAGTTGAATTGGGTAAGTAGGCATAGTGATAGAAACCGGTATATAAACCTGCAGCTTGGGCTGCATCCATATCTTGCGCCAACCATTTGCGGGCATCAACATCGGAAGAATCTCGGCCATCACTTGCTTTGATCATCACAAATCTGACGCCTGCATCGAACATCTTAGTGAAATCGATGGATTTGTTTCCTGGATGCTGCCACTTGCTGATATCAACTCCATGAATACGACTACCTGGACCTGAAAGTGAAATCAATAGGGATGGATCTGCAGTTGTGATAACCGATCCCAAATCGATACTCAAAGAACGAAGATTGGAGTAGATATTTCTTCCACTGATATTGGTGGTTGCTCTGTAAGTAGCGCTACCTGCCAAGATTGTAGATATCACCTCTACTTTCCAAGTTCCGCCGGCCTTGCTTTTAGCACCTATGGAGGTGCGCGTCCATGTGCCATTAACTTTGGTTTCGATACGAATTTGAATTCCAGCTTTGGCAGGTTTTATCACTCCGTAAAGTGTCACCTTTGGCTCGCCAAGCGAAGGGGTCTTCTTAATATTCAACGTCAAAGTGGTGCTGGCGATCGCGCTCTGCATGCCAAGCGCGATCAAAGAAATAGCAAGTAGAAATGAGAGCGAACGTCTTACCAATTCAGCTCCAAATCTCTGCCGGTTATCTCTTTTATGGATTCCAATAAAAGGGGAGCGAACTTGGTTCGTGCATCTGTGTAGGAATGAGCACCGGAGAATTTATCGGCATCCGAGAAATCTAGATAGAGAATTTGATTCTCTAACTTTGCCAAACGAGCATCAAAGAAGGTCAGCCAAGCGACACGATTCTTCTGTTCAAGCAGGAAGAGAATCTCGTTCCAACTTTGCTTAAGTTCGGTTAACTCCACGAGTAAAACTTACCTCAAGAGATTAGCTTCTCCCGTTAAGTAATTCGTAGTAAGAATTTAGGATTCGAACCCGTGAGTTGTATTTGTGATCAAATGGAATTTCAAGCATTAATGCGATTCTTGCCAGCATCTGTTCCACAGATTTCTCTGATACATATCTCATTTTCGCGATCTCGGAGTTGGCATTTCCTGCAGCCATCAAACGTATCGTTTCAATCTGGGCATCGGTGAATCCTAGGTATCGCTTCAACTCCGTCTGATTCTTAGTAATTGCTACCGATTCAACTATCTTGGATTTTAGGAAATCAAGGTCACGATGTTTGGAGATCTGGACCACGGATACCCCAAGCGGCAGACTCTTTTTAGTTACACCAAGTAAGCGCAGATCAACCGACTTTGAAATGAAGACGATTCCCATATCGGGAAAGTTCTTACGGACATCCTGGGCTAATTCTAAAGCCTTGATTCTTTCATGATCGAGATGCATTACAACCACATCTGGTTGATGATTACAAATCATTTTGCTTGCAACAGAGTCATTATCGTTCTCACCTATGACGATAAAACCAAGCATGGAAAGCGAACTAACCAAGGTATTGTTGGTAAAACCATCTTCACCAAAAATATAAACCTTGATTGTCATGACAAACATTTTGACAGAATAAATTTTGAAATGAATGTAATTAAATGGTCATAAATAAAATGTGGGGAATACCCTAGATAGTTATATTTGTAATTGATGTTGCAATTTTGTGAATCATTTCAGAAGCAGAAATTGGTCCGTCAGAAGTGAGTTCAGCTGTTTTCGCATGTATATATGCCGCGGTTGCGCCAATTTCGATCAAGTTTTGCTTCGACACAATGTTTTTATTAAGTGCGATTAGCGCTCCAATAATTCCTGCAAGCACATCTCCAGTCCCAGCCGTCGCAAGATAACTGGTTGCAGCAGGTAACTGAATGGTTCTGTCGCCATCAGTCACAATTGTGTATTTTCCTTTTAATAAGACTGTTACCTGAAATTGCTTTGCAGCTGAAAGCGCATACTTCTTTGGCTCTTCTTCTACTTCTTCAGATTTACATTTCAGCATCTTGGCGAGTTCTCCAGAATGTGGCGTAATGATTGTTGGCGCCAAATTTTTGCCAGCTAGACATAGGGCGCCGGCATCGAGCACTTTAGGAGTATCGGTATTAAATAGTTTGCGCATTCGATAATTGGTGAACCAATTAGCTGGATCGGCAATCCCTGAACCTAGTAAGAGAGCATCAATTTTCCCCGATTTGATTACTACTTCGGGGCGGTTTTGGATTACAAGTTTCGCTATTTTTTTAGGCCCCAAATAGCGCACCATTCCAACTCCGGATGCAATAGCAGCAGCCGTGGTTAATAGTGCAGCGCCAGGATATTGGGATGATCCAGTGAAACAACCGAGTACACCGCGACGATATTTGTTATCTGAAGCGTCAGGTTTCCTTAGATATTTTACGCAGGCAGATTCGCTCCAGATCTCTATTGAATCTGCCATGACGAGCCATCTTTTGTATCTTTGATAGATACTTTTAATTCGATTAATCGATCGCGAATTGCATCCGCTTCGCTCCAATTTCCTTGCTTTCTGGCGTTCTCTCTGGCGGCTAATAGCACTTCGATATAGGGGCCAACAATGGAGGCGATATCTATCTTTGGATTGGCGGCAAGTTCGCCAAGTCGAGTAACTAATGCATGCACTTGCGCACGAGTGTCGATATCGCGTTCCACCTTATCTAAATTTAAAAGCGCTTCGACTGCATCGATTACATTTCCAGAATCCAATAACTCCGAGACGCTCTCTGCGACAACAGCACTCTCGCTGATTTGTGGGGCAGAGACCAATCTAGTTCCGGCATGCTCTCTGATTTCGTCAAAAGAAACATTAGAACCTGAATCCACGCGCCATTCCAATCCACCCATACGTATGGTCATTGCGCCTTTGCCGAAGACTGCGGCAGATTTTTCATCGATATCAAATCTGACCCCAGTATGTTCATCGATACCCAAAATGAACACCTCGTCTGGTAATTGCACCTCTAATTTCTTGATTCGTCGCTCTCCGATATAGCAATATCGAGTGTCGTGGGTACCCCCTTCGGCATTATTAAAATGTGGTATCACTGCTGCGCTTAAACCGGTAGCGATGCCTAGTAGGTTCAATCCTTCTACCCAATATGGATCATGGCCGACCTTATACATTTCATAAACCGGCATCGTGTGCGTACCAACGGTAAGCGCAGCTGCACTAGATACAACCAAAGTGCCGCGCGTTAATAAATTCTTGAGCGCTTCACTGGCTCCGGTTTCGCGCCAAGTCTTAAGCGCATACGTGGGACTTCCAGGACCAGTAAATACCCATTCGGCGCTATTGATGTTGGCGATTGCGTTCGCGATATCCGCTGCGCGATCAACCTGGGTTCGCAATCTTGCATCTTCGGCCTTAATTCCAACATTGACCTCGAAGTAACTTCGGATCTTCTCTGTCAACTCATCAGCATTCTCTTGAAAGCCGTATGGCGTATCCAAGATGAATTTTTTGCCAGTTACATTTTTTAAGATCTGCTGGTGCGGTGTAACCATAGTAGGGCTGGTCTCGCCAGAACCCATCAACACCAATGCCCGTGCCATGTATCTATTTTACTGACGTTGAAATGTGGCGATGACATTCAAAGATTCGTGATGCGGACTTTTTTCTGCATATACCCGAGCTTCTTTGAAATTTGGTTGTGAGATGTGCGCTGATTCATGTAATTTAATCAAGAAGCTCTCGAAATCTTCTTCTTTGAAATATTTGGCATTTATACCAATTACAAAATAGCCATTTGACCTTACTAATGGAATTAGATTACCAATTGCAGTTGGAGGTAGATGGCCATGAGTAAAGATTCCGATGCAGATTAGTGAGTCGTATGGAGATTCAAGATCAGTGATGACTTTGGTTAGGTCTCGTTCATATAGGTTGCGATAGACATTCTTCTTCTTGGCTTCTGCCAACATCTCTGGCGAGATGTCAACACCATCTATAAGGAGATTTGGCCTAAGTTTTTTAAGTTCCTTTCCGACTAATCCAGTACCCGTTCCCACATCTAATACGGATTTGATAGTCGGAACTAAGTGATTGAAATGCTCTGCAATTACTTTGGGGTGCTCATAACCTTGGTTTGCAACAAAATCAGCCTCGTAGCTTGCAGCCCATTTGGCATATAGCTTACGGCTATCTTCAGGGGTCTTTATTGAATATGCATCATCAAGACTTATCTCCATGGTTAAGCCTTAATTTTGCTACCAGTGGGATCGTAAAGCGGGGTAGTTGAGATTGTTCCCGAGTGCCACTCTCCGAAGAATTCGACCTCTAATTTTGTTCCTGGTTCGCTAAATTCAATTGGAATATATGCGTAGGCAATCGCTTTATTTATCGTGTAACCCTGGCCACCGCTCTTGATTCTTCCAATCACTTGATCGCCAAATCTTATTGGTTCGCTACCAAGCGGAACTCTGCGAATATCATCGAAAGTTATGCAGACCAATTTTCTAGTTGGATTCTTTAATTTAGATAATGCCTTTGCGCCAAAGAAATTGGACTTTGATTTCGAGATCGCAAACCCCAACCCTG